>QHSV01000360.1 GCA_003221655.1 Candidatus Rokuibacteriota bacterium | reverse complement strand
CTCCGCCCCGGCGCAGGCCGCGTGCCGGATGAACCGCGGGCGCCAGCGGTCGCCGCTCTCCGGTCGGTAGAAGCCGTACGAGACGTGCTCGCGGTCGTCGGAATCGCCCGTGGCCGCGTCGAGCTGGAAGAGCGCCGACGCGAGGAAGACCTGGACATCCAGCCCGGCGGGGACGGCACGATGAGGATCGGAGTTGCTGACGTAGGGGTGGTCGTCGCGCGTTCGGAGGAACTCGGTGAGCGCTTCGCCGACGATCTCGGGATCGATCAAGGGACAATCGCCGGTGATCTCGACGCACACGTCGGCGCCGCTGGCCCGCAGGGCGCCGCAGACACGGCCGAGCACGTCGTTCTCGCTTCCACGAAAAACCCCCACGCCGAGCTTCTCGCCGAGCGCGCTGACGGGGTCGTCGCTGGCATTCACGGTCGTCGCGATCACTAGACCGTCCAGGCCCGGCGCGCGCCGGAGACGCTCCACCAGGATCTGGAGCAGCGGTCGGCCGGCGGCCGGCAGCAGCACCTTGCCGGGAAGGCGGGACGACGTCATGCGCGCCTCGACGGTGGCCACGCACTTGAGGCCCGACACCGCCGCCATCCGCCTAGACCCCCCTCGACGCGATCGCCGCATTGAGCGCCGAGATCTCAGGATGCGCCCGGGCGTAGGCGAGCAGCTCGCGGTAGCCGACGGCGCGCTCACCGATCCCGAGTATCGACGAACAGCGCCTCCGTGTCGAGGCCCCGCGGATAGGTCCGCGGCGCCACGTTCGACGCGTAGTCCCATCGCGCGGGGCCGACGAGGGCGTCGATGACGCGGTCGCTCACGTCCGGGTCGATGAGCGGGCAGTCGGCCGTGATCCTCACGACGACGTCGGCCTTCGCGTCACGGGCGGCGCCGACGTACCGCTCGAGGACGTCCCGCTCGCTTCCGCGGAACCAGCGGGCGCCCGCGGCTCGGGCTATCGCGACGACCGGGTCGTCGGTGGCGTTATCGGTGGTCGCGACGACGAGCTCGTCGGCTAGCCGACAGCCAGCGAGCCGACGCAGCTGCTGCGCCAGCATCGGCCGCCCCGCGACATCCGCCAGGACCTTGCCCGGCAGGCGCTTCGACGTCATGCGCGCCTGGACGACGATGACGCGTCTCATGCGCGGACCTTCTCAAACCTCCAGAACGTGACGTCGTCCCAGCCGGCCGCTCTGGACTGGAACGCTTGCTTCCGCAGAGCAAGGCGCGGGAAGAGCTTCTGGTACAGGCCGCCGAAATCTCGCTTGAACAGGGCGCCGGTCTGGCCACGGTACGGGATCTCCGTGGGCTCGTCCGCGTAGTATTCGCCGCACAGGACGAAGCGACGCGAGCAGCGCACGATCTCCGCCATCACCGCCGGCAGCACGGCCGGCGGCTGGTGGATGAGCACGCCGACCGTGAAGACCAGGTCGAACGCGCGATCGCCGAACGGAAGGCCGAGGGCGGCGGCGGCCACCGGCCGCACTCCGGGCACCGCCCGGCGCAGCCGTTGGAGCGCGTGCAGGTTGACGTCGACACCCCAGACCGGACCGGGCGCCACCCCCGAGGCGATCCAGCGGAGGTTCGCGCCGAGGTTACAGCCGACTTCCAGCACGCGCGCTGCCGGGAACTCGTCGAGCGTCGCGCGCCAGAAGCGCCGGCGTCCTTCCCCGGCCGCCGTGTTGCGCGTAGGTCCCCGCGCCTCCCGACGCGATCACCGGGATGGACACCGCGTCGCTGACGAGGCGCGTGAGCTCGACGTCATAGCCCTGCATCGTGCCGTCCCGGTCGATGGACGTCAGCAGCACCTCGCCCGCCCCCATCGCCTGCGCGTCCTTGGCGAGCACGGCCGGGCTCCGGCCGGCGGGTCGCCGGCCCGAGTGCGTGTAGGATTCGTAGGTGCCGTCGCTCCGGCGCCGCGCGTCGATCGACACCACGACGCACTGCGACCCGAAACGATCGGCGATCTCCCGGATCAACGCCGGGTGCTCGACCGCCGCCGAATTGATGGCGACTTTGTCCGCGCCGACCTTCAAGAGCCGTCGCACGTGCTCCACGGTCCGTACGCCGCCGCCGACCGTGAGCGGCATGAAGCACTCGTCAGCGAGATCGTCGACGGTTTCGAAGTCGGGCGGCCGGCCGTCGTTGGTCGCGGTGATGTCGAGGTACACGAGCTCGTCAACCTCGCGCATGTTGTAGACCTTCACCGCCTGCATGGCGCTGCCCACCCGGCGCCACGAGTCGAAGGCCACCCCCTTGACAAGCCCGACGTCCTTGAACAGCAGCGTGGGCATGACGCGGATCTTCGGCATGGTCCCGGCTCCTACAGCGCGAGGAAGTTCCTGAGGACCTGGAAGCCGAGCCGCTGGCTCTTCTCAGGGTGAAACTGGACTCCGAAGATTCGGCCCCGTGCGATCGCCGAGACGAACCCGCCGCAATGAGGCGTCACCGCGAGCACGTCCTCCTTGTCATGGCAGACCAGATGGTAGCTGTGGACGAAGTAGAAATCGTGGCCCGAGTCGACGCCGGTGAAGAGCGTCGAGGGTCTCGTGAGGGCGACCTCGTTCCAGCCGATGTGAGGGACGCGGCTGTCCTGGCCGGTCGGCTCGAGACGGCGGACCTCGCCGTCAATCCACCCGAGGCCCTCCGTCACGCCGCCCTCGTGGCCCCTCGTCGCGAGCATCTGCATGCCGAGGCAGATTCCGAGGAACGGGATCCCCCCGACCACCGCCTGCTCGCGCAGGATCTGGTCCAGCCCGCGCTGCCGGACGTTGCGGATGCCGTCGCCGAACGCACCGACGCCGGGCAGCACGATGTGCGTCGCGCTCTCGATGTCCTCGGCACGATCGGTCACGATCGGACGGCCGCCGCACTCCTCGATGGCGCGCGCCACCGAGTCGAGGTTGCCCATCCCGTAATCGACCACGGCCACACGCTTCATGAGTTGTCGTAGTTGATCTTGGTCAAGTTGCCGTCTTTGTCCTTGACGAGGCTGCCCCGCGCGTCGCACTCGAAGAGCTTCTTGTTCGTGAACCGATCGCAGATCCGGATGAACTCCTCCAGCGTCATGTCGATCGTCTCGATGATCTCCTCGAGCGGGGTGCCCAGGTACACCCAGGGGAACTTGCCGTCGTGTATCCGGACGAGCCTGACGGCGTCGGCGCGAGAGAGCCGGCCCCGACGGACGTGCATGCACGCCAGGTCGGTGGCGCGCCCGAAGCCGTACTTGAGGAACTTGAAGTAGTCGTGGATGCCGGTCTGCGCGTTGTCGAGGTTCTCGTAGTTGACGAGCGAGCCCTCGACCGGCCGCTGATAGGTCTCGAAGCCGTGCGCCTGGGCGTAGAGCGCATTCGAGTAGCCGTCCCACGGAACGTAGTAGCCGAGGAAAAGGCCGGTCACGCCCACGCGCCGGAGCTCATCGTCGCCCGGGTACGTGTACTGGATCAGGTGCTTCGGCTCGATCCCGTCCTGGCCCATGAGGTCGGAAACCCGGAGGCCCAGGAGCCCGCCGAACTCCTCGAGCCAGCGCCGGGTGAGGACGTTGTCCTCGGCGGCGCCGGCGGGCCCGCCGTACTCGTTCTGGGGGTTCTCACCCCACACGATCAGCGAGACGCCGAACTGGACCGCGATCCGGACCGGAATCGTGAAGATCGTGACGTGCTCCGGCCAGGAGATGTCGCCGACCTGGGTGAGCGCCAGCCGATTGATCTTCCGCCGGACAGCCGGGTTGGTCGTCACCTCGACGTAGTCGACGCCCTGCTTCTTCAAGTTTTCGATGTTCCGCCGCCCGATCGGAGAAAGGTGGTCGGTCGTGGCGGTGACGCAGAGCGGGTTCATCCCGAGCTCGAGCAGGCGAATGGTCTGGAAGTGGCTATCCTTACCTCCGCTTACCGGCACGACGCAATCGTAGTTCTGGCCATCTTTCGGGCGGTAGCGCTCGAGGATCGCCTGGAGCTCGCGCTTACGGCGGTCCCAGTCGACGGCCTGGCGCCGCTCGTAGTTGCGGCATGCACTGCACACGCCCTCGGCGTCGATGAACAGATCGGGCTTGGTCTCCGGCATCACGCAACGCATGCAGTACCTGATGTATCTCATCCCTTGGGCTTCGTCCCCTCGCTCGTCGGCGATCGTTCGCCAGCCAGGACCGCCATCACGGCCACGTCGTGAAACTCGTCACCCTTCCAGACGTGCTGCCGCAACACACCTTCAGGCTCGAAGCCCACGCGCCGATAGAGACGGCGCGCGGGCTCGTTGTGCACGAAGACGTGAAGGTAGACGCGATGCAGTCGGAGCGTCCCGAACGCGTAGCCGAGCAGGAGGCGGCTCGCCTCCGAGGCGAGCCCCTTGCCGCGTGCGCCGGGCTCGCCGATCACGACGCCGTACTCGGCGCGGTGGTGCCTCGAGTCGATGTGGCTGAGCCCGATCGTCCCCACACTGCGGCCGCTCGTGCGCTCCACGATCATGAACTCGAGTCGGTCGCCGCGCGCCTCGACCTCGGCCAGCCACCGGAGGTGTTCGTCGACAGTCGGCGGCCGCTCGCTGAAGAGCCGCGCTTGGACTTCCGGGTCGCTGCGCAAGCGGACAACGTCGGCCGCGTCCTTCGGCCCCATCCGCCGGAGCTGCACGCGCTCGCCCTCGATCATCGAAGATCCTCCAGCTTGATCACCGATTCGGCGGCGATGGAACGCGCCGCCGTGCGTCCCATCACGCGCTCGAGAGCCTCTGGCGGAAGCCCGAAACCGAGCTTACCGCAGCGAAGGACTGCGACGTTCTCGCCCGACAGCTGTTCGCCGGGCCGGATCTCGCGGATGGCGAAGATGCTGCGCCGGGCGAAGGCGCGGAGCTCTTCCTCTTCGGGGAGCGTCTCCTTGCGGCCGTGACCGAGGGCCTGCTCGGCTTCCCGCACGCGCTGGACGAGCGCGCGGAGCTCGTGCGGTTCGACGGCGAACTCGTGGTCAGGGCCGGGGAGGCGGTTCGACAGCGTGAAGTGCTTCTCGATCAAGCAGGCGCCGAGCGCGACGGCGACCAGGGGCGCGACGACCGGATCACGGGAGTGGTCCGAGAGCCCTGTCGGCAATCCCGTCGCCTCCCGCAGGGAGACGATCGCGCGCGCGTTGACGGCGTCGAGTGGCGTCGGGTACTTGGCCGTGCACTGCAGCAGGACGACCTGGTCGTTGCCCTCCGCCCGGATGATCTCCACGGAGTGCAGGACCTCGTCGAGGACCGCCGCCCCGGTGGACACGATCATCGGCTTGCCCTTGCGCGCGATGTGGCGCAGCAGCGGCGCGTGGGTCATTTCGTACGACGCCACCTTGAACGCGGGCACCCAAGGATCCAACAGGTCGGCCGATTCCTCGTCGAACGGCGATGACAGGAACGCGAGCCCGCGCCGACGACAGTGGCCGGCGAGCTCCGGCACCCAGTCGTCGGGCGTCTCCATGTCATGGACGATGTCGTAGATGGAGCGCGGCGTGTTCAGGTAGTCGCTCGCGCCCGCGGACCTCGGGTAGAGCTTCGCGGCCTTGAACTGCTGGAACTTCACCGCGTCGGCGCGCGCGTCGGCCGCCGCGTCGATGAGCCGGAGCGCCTGCTCGAAGCTGCCGTTGTGGTTGCTGCCGGCCTCCGCGACGATGTAGGCGGGCTCGCCGTCGCCGACCCAGCGTTCGCCGATCCTGACCTTCGTCATCCGGCGGCCCCGAGGTCGGCGACCACGCGCGCCACGCGGCCGGCGCCGCGGCCGTCGACGAGCGCCCGGCCCTGGCGGCTCATTCGCGCGCGGCGCGTCGGGTCGTCGGCGAGCCCGGCGAGCGCGCGGCCGATCTTCGCTTCGAGATCGGCGTCGCCCGCGTCGCCGACCCAGGCGAGCGTCCCGGCCTCCGCGAGCGCGGTCAGGTTCAGGGTCTGGTTCTCGGCGAGACGGATCGCGAGCGCGGGCGTGCCGGTCGCCGCCAGCTCGTACACCGTCTGGCCGCCGCCGCAGAGCGCCACGTCCGCCGCCAGCATGAGCGACGCGATGTCTTTGGGATCCTCGTGGAGCGCCACGCGGCCGCCCGCCGCGTCGACCGCCCGTCGCAACGCCTCACTCCGTCCGGAGAAGGGCCCGACCACCACGTCCTGCTCGACCGCGCCGAGAGCGCGCACCGCCCATTCGACCAGGCGCGACGTGAAATCTTCGGGGTCGCCGCCGCCGACCGTGACGAGGATCCGCCGCGCCCGCTCGGAAACGCTCCGGGCGCCCGCCTGGACGAACTGCCGCCGGAGGAGCGCGTAGCGAGGGCCGAGGAGAAACCGTGTGCGCGGGGCACCGCGGTACTGGAGCCGCTCGGCGCCGGCGCTCGCGTTGACGACGAGATCCACCGGCAGCGCGTGGTCGGCAAGATCGTCGATGACGACCACGCGCTGGCCCGCGGCGGCGAGCCGCGCCAGGTCAGCGGTCCCGAGCGACGGCGAGTCCACGACGAACACGCGCGCCTGGCGGACGCGAGGGTGCTCGAGCGCGCCGGCGAGGTCGCGCGCGGACTCCATCGACACGACGTCGAAGTCCGACGCCGCGAGCCACTCCCGCGCGGCCCGGTCGCCGGCGAAGACGAAGAAGCACTCGACGCCCAGCTCTCGCAGCGCTCCCGCGAGCGTCAGGCAGCGGCGGGCGTGGCCGAGCCCGATGTCGGACCCCGCGTCGGCGCGGAAAGCGACACGCGGCGTGGCCGTCATCGCCGGTAGTGGCCCAGCACCTTCTCCACGGCGTGGACGACGTCCTCGACGTCCGCGTCCGTCATCGCCGGGAAAATCGGGAGGCTGAGGATTCGCTCGTACGCATCCTCGGCCACGGGCCAGCCGCCACGCCGGAAGCCGAGGCGCTCGTAGTAGGGATGCCAGGGAACCGGGATGTAGTGGACGTTGACGCCGATGTTCTCGGCGCGCAGCGCGCGAAAGATCTCGGCGCGCCCGACGCGGAGGCCTTCGAGCCGCAGGCAAACGACGTAGAGGTGCCAAGCCGACTCGCGGTCGCCGAGCGCGACGGGTAGCTCGATCTCCGGCAGCGCGGCGAAGGCGCGCGTGTACCGCGCGGCGATTTCCCGACGCCGGACGATCTGCTCCGGGAGTCGCTCGAGCTGCGAGAGCCCGAGCGCCGCCTGGATGTCGCTCAGGCGATAGTTGTACCCGAGCTCGGTCATCTCGTAGCGCCAGTCCTCGCGTCGCTGGTGCTCCCGCGTGATGCCGTGGTTGCGAAAGGCGCGGGCACGGGAGGCGAGAGCCGGATCGTCCGTGGTGACCATGCCACCCTCCCCGGTCGTGATGTGCTTCACCGGGTGCATGCTGAACGTCGTCAACCGCGCGAGACCTCCCACCGGACGGCCTCGGTACGTCGCGCCGAGGGCGTGCGACGCATCCTCTATGAGGGTGAGCCCATGACGCGCGGCGATCGCGTCCAGGTCATCCAGGTCCGAGGGCTGCCCGGTGTAGTCGACGGTGATGATTGCCCTGGTCCTCGGCGTGATGCGCGCCTCGACCCTCGCGGGATCCAGGTTGAGGGTGTCCGGGCGGACGTCGGCGAACACGACCGTCCCCCCGAGATAGCGCACGCAGTTCGCGGTGGCCGCGAAGGTCAGCGGAGTCGTGATCACCTCGTCGCCCGGACCGATGCCAGCGGCGAATGCAGCAGCGTGGAGCGCCGCCGTTCCGCTGCTCACGGCGACGGCGTGCGAGACGCCGACGGCCTTGGCGAACGCCGCCTCGAACTCGTCGACGGCAGGACCGGTCGTGAGCCAGTCCGATCGGAGCGCCGCCACCACCGCCTCGATGTCGGCCTCGTTCACGCGGTGCCGCCCGTACGGCAGCATCGCAGCCCGGACGGGTCGGCCTCCCTCGATGGCGAGCGCGGAACTCGCTGTCATGCCAGGGGCCCAAGCAGCTGGGTCAGCGCCTCGGGCGTGAGCTGCTGGGGGTTGGTGTCGCTCGCGTAGCGAAAGCCGGGTCGGAGCGGACGGCTCCCCGGCCAGCGATTCGACGCCCGCTCGAGACCGAGCGGCAGGATCACGAACTTGTCATCGAGCTCGAGCGTGTAGCGCGCCTCGTCCTCGGACACCAGGATCTCGTGCGTCTTCTCGCCGGGTCGGCTGCCGATCACGTCGACCTCGCAATCGGGCGCCACGGTCCGCGACAGCTCGAGAATCGTCATGGACGGGATCTTCGGCACGAAGATCTCGCCCCCGTGCATCTCCTCGATGCACCGCACCACGAACCGCGCCCCCTGCTCGAGGGTGATCCAGAAGCGGCTCATGGCGGGGTCGGTGACCGTGATGCGTCCGTTGCGGCGCTGCTCGATGAAGAAGGGGATCACGCTGCCGCGGCTGGCGACGACATTGCCGTAGCGGGCGCAGGAGAACCGGGTCTCCCGGGAGCCCACATACTGGTTGCCGTCGACGAACAGCTTCTCGGCACAGAGCTTCGTCGCCCCGTAGAGGTTAATGGGGTTGACGGCTTTGTCGGTGCTGAGCGCCATCACGCGCCTGACCCCGCAGTCGATCGAGGCGTCGATGACATTCTTCGCGCCCATCACGTTCGTGAGAATCGCTTCGAATGGGTTGTACTCACAGGCGGGCACCTGCTTCAAGGCGGCCGCGTGTACGACGACATCGACACCGTAGAACGCCCGGTACAGGCGCTCGCGATCCCGCACGTCGCCGAGGAAATAGCGGACCGGCGAATCACCGGTGTCCGGGAA
>QHSV01000359.1 GCA_003221655.1 Candidatus Rokuibacteriota bacterium | reverse complement strand
CGCGACCCGGAAGGGCTGGGGATATCCCGCGCCCCACTACGAGCTCGCGACCTACTACGACGAGCCGCGCGCCGCCGAAGGGCTCTACGGTGCCGGCGCCAGGGCCAAGCTCGTCGCCAGCGGGCTCTGGAGCGAGATCCTCACGTTCGAGCACCGGTACCTGACGGAGGACGTGGCCCTCGGCCTCACGCTTTTCGAGTCC
>QHSV01000358.1 GCA_003221655.1 Candidatus Rokuibacteriota bacterium | reverse complement strand
CCTTCACGGGCGAGCAGATCACGAAGTTCGGCCTCGATCTCTACTTTCGGGTCGTCAACGAGGCCGGCGGGATCCACGGGCGCAAGGTCCGGACCGTCTCCTACGCCGCTGACAGCGACATGCCGCAGGCGGCAGTCGCCAACACCAAAAGGCTCGTCGAGCAGGACAGGGTTTTCGCCATCATCGTCCCGCAGGGGTCCCGGCCGGTGGCGGCGACGATCGAGTACCTCGAGGCGAACAAGGTGCCGCTCCTGTTCCCGTACCAGAGCTCGCCGGTCACGCGCGGCCGGCGCTACGTGTTCCCGGGCATGGCGCTGAGCGACCGCTCCTCGAAGATGATGATCGACTACCTCGCCGGACCACGGAACTACCGGAAGTTCGCGGTGCTCTACCAGGACGACGAGTACGGGATATCGTTCCTCAAGGCGCTCGAGAAGAACCTCGGCCGATTCGGCCGCAAGCTGGTCGCCTTCCAATCGGTCAAGCCAGGCGTCATCGACGTCCGCCCGCAGATTGCCAAGCTCCGTGCCGCGAAGCCGGAGGTGACGTTCCTCGTGCTCGTACCGGGACCGGCGGTGCAGGCGCTGCGCGAGCGCCGGAAGATCGGCTGGACCGACACGCTCATGGTCTCGACGGGACCGCTCACCGACGAGGGCTACCTCGCCCTCGCCGGCGACGCCGCGGAGGGCGTTGAGGGGCTGTCGCTGTGGCCCGACCCGCTGACCTCCGACCTGCCCGGCGTCAAGCTCTACCGGGAGCACATGCTGAGGAACTTCCCGAAGAACGAGCCCACCCGGTACTCGCTCGCCGGCTACTTCGGCGGCATGCTCTTCACGGAGGCCGCCAAGCGGGCCGGGCGGAACCTGACGCGCGAGTCGCTCATCGCGGCACTGGAGTCCATCAAGGGATTCGAGAGTGGCATCCTGCCGCCGCTCACGATCGGCCACGATCACGAAACGCAGAAGCAAGGGTTCTGGGTGCGCGTCGAGAAGGGACGCTTCAAGCCGCTGACCGACTGGCTCAAGTCCGAGTAGCTCCGTGACGATGTGGCAGCCCGAGCTCGAGGCGCTCGCTCGCGAGTCCCTCGAGCGTCTCGTCGTCGAGCGAATGCGTGCAACGCTCGCTCGGGTCCTGGCCGAGCCCGCCTGGGCGCGACGCCTTCGCGGCGTTCATCCCGGGGATATCGTCCGGGTCGAGGACTGGCGGACGCTGCCGTTCCTCACGAAGGAGGAGCTGCGTGACGCGTACCCCTACGGGCTCGCGTGCGTGCGCGCCGCGGGCTACCACCGGATCCAGATGTCGAGCGGGACGACGGGCAACCCGATCCTGAATCCTTATACCGCCTCCGACGTGGCGCAGTGGGGCGAGGTCATGGCGCGCTGCTACGTCGCCGCGGGCGTCGGCCGGGACGACGTCGTCCAGATCACGCCCTCGTTCGGCCTTTTCACCGGAGGCTTCGGCTTCCACTACGGCGCCGAGCGGCTTGGCGCGATGGTCATCCCGACCGGGGCCGGACGCACGACGCTGCAGCTCAAGCTCATGCGCGATCTCAGGGCGACCGTCGTCGCCGCGATCGCGACCTACCCGTTGCGAGTGATCGAGGCGGCGCGCGCGGAGCAATTCGACCTCGCATCCCTGTCGCTCCGCGTCGGCATTCTCGGCTCGGAGATGTGGTCGGACGAGTTGCGCGCGCGCATCGAGAAGGAGCTCCGCATCCGCACCTTCGACATCATCGGCATGACCGAGACCGGCGGGCCGGGGCTCGGCATCGACTGCGCCGCGCGCCGCGGCATCCACGTGTGGGAGGACCACTATCACCCCGAGGTCGTCGACCCGGCGAGCGGCACGGTCGTGCCGGACGGCACGGAGGGCGAGCTGGTGGTCTCGACGCTGACACGGGAAGGCCTGCCGCTGGTCCGCTATCGGACCCACGACCTGACGCGCGTGGTCGCGCGCGCGCGGTGCGACTGCGGACGGACCTCGCTCCGCATCGACCGGCTGCGCGGACGTGTCGACGACATGGTGATCTACAAAGGGGTGAACTTCTACCCGCGCCAGATCGAGACGACGCTCCTGCGCCACTCCGGCGTGAGCCACGAGTACCAGATCGTGCTCGACTCCGAGGGTGGGAGCGAGCGAATGACGATCCGCGTCGAGGCGGAGCCCGGCTGCGATCCGGCGGTCGCGACCCGGATTCGGCGCGAGCTGTACGATTTGCTTTCGCTGAGTCCGGAGGTGCGCCTCTGCACGCACGGCGAGATCGAGCGGCCGCAGGGCAAGGCGGTACGTGTCGTCGACCGTCGGCCGCGGCGGTGAGCCGGGTCCGGGGGCACCGCTGATGGCGCGCGGGCTCCTGGCAGGCGTCACCGTGCTCAGTCTCGAGCAGGCCACGACCCTCCCGTTCTTGACCTATCGGCTCGCGTGCGACGGCGCCCGCGTGATCCGTGTCGAGAACGCCGAGCGTCCGGATCCCAACCGGTTCGTCGGCCACGACGTGCTCGGCGAGCCGGCGATGCGCAGCTACTTCCTGCCGAACAACTGCGGCAAGGAAGCGATCACCCTCAACCTCGGTCATCCCGAGGGCCAGGCGCTCCTGCGCGCCCTGATCGCGAAGCTCGGCGTGGACGTGTTCGCCTGCAATCAGCGGACGCGGAGCTACGCCCGCCTCGGGATCGAGCCCCGGCGGCTCCTCGCCATGAAGTCAGACCTGATCTGGCTCGGCATCACCGGGTTTGGTCCGGACCACGACGAGGCGGCCTACGATCCCGTCCTCCAGGCGCGCGCCGGCTTCATGGAGCTGACGGGCGACGCCGGGGGACCGCCCACGGTCTTCGGCCTGCCGATGGTCGACCTGGGGGCCGCCGAGCACGGCTATAGCGAGGTCGTGAAGGCTCTCTACCGCCGCGCGACGACGGGCGAGGGCGCGCGCATCGACGTCTCGATGCTGCGCAGCGCGGTGTCGTGGATGGTCGCGCCCATCGCGCTCTCCTCGAGCCTCGGCGAGCGTGTCGCGCGCAAGGGCAATCGCCACCAGTTCTTCGCCCCGGTCGCCGTCCATCGGACACGCGACGGCCACGTGTACCTGGCGGTGGGTAACGACCAGCAGTGGGCGGCGCTCACGGCGCTCCCGCGCTTCGCCGGGCTGGATCGGCCCGAGTACGCGGCCAACGCCGGGCGCATCGCCGATGTCGACGGGCTGGATCGCGCGCTGGCCGACTGCTTCGCGGATCTCGGCACCGGCGAGGCGCTCGAATCGCTTCGCCGTGCCGGCGTCCCGGTGTCCCGCGTCAGCACGCTCGCCGACGTCGTGGCCGATCCGCTCGTCGCCGAGCGGCTCATGCAGGTCACGGACCCACGATCCGGCCTCCGCATCGCGCTGCCGGCCCCACCGGTCGGCGAGCCGCCGGCGCTGAGCTTTCCGCCCCGGCTCGGCGAGCACAATGAGAAGATCTACCGCGAAGCACTCGGCCTGGCGCCCGAACGGTTGGCTGAGCTGCGGCGCCGGCAGATCGTCTGAGGGGGGACCCTACATGAACGACGTCTTCTACCTCACCGAAGAGCAACGCATGATCCGCGACCTGGCGCGCAAAGTCGCCCGGGACCGGATCGCGCCGAATGCCGCGCATTACGACGAGACCGAGAGCTACCCGACGGAGTCGATGCAGGCGCTCGTGGACTCTGGCCTCTTCGGTGTCTGGGTTCCGGAGGAGTACGGCGGGACGAACATGGGCTGTCTCGCGCTCGCCCTGGTCGCCGAGGAGCTAGGGTGGGCGTGCGCGGGGACGACCACGAACTTCGGCGCGCACCCGCTCGGCGGCCTGCCGATCCTCCTGGCCGGCACCGCAGAGCAGAAGAAGAAGTACTTGCCCCGGCTCGCGACCGGCGAGTTCATGGCGGCCTACTCGCTCTCGGAGCCCGGCTCCGGCTCGGACGCCGCCAGCCTGCGGACCGCGGCGGTCCGCAAGGGCGATCACTACGTCCTGAACGGCTCGAAGCAGTGGTGCTCGCATGGCGACCACGCGGACGTCATCACCGTCTTCGCGACCGTCGATCCGGGCAAGCGGGTCAAGGGCATCACCGCCTTTCTCATCGAGAAGAGCCTGCCGGGCTTCGCCGTCGGCAAGAAGGAAAGGAAGATGGGGATCCGCTGCTCGCCCACGGTGGCGCTCCACTTCACGGACTGCGCCGTCCCGATCGAGCAGCGGCTCGGCGAGGAGGGCGAGGGATTCAAGATCGCCATGCAGACGCTCGACATGACGCGGCCGATGACGGGCGCGATGGCGGTCGGCATCGGCCAGGCGGCGCTCGACGCCGCCACGGCCTACGCGAAGGAGCGGCAGCAGTTCGGCCAGCCGATCGCCGCCTTCCAGGGCATCCAGTTCATGCTGGCGGACATGGCGATGCAGGTGCACGCCGCGCGTCTCATGGTCCACCACGCCGCGCGCCAGGTCGACGCGGGCATGCGGGGCAACACCTACGAAGCGTCGATGGCGAAGTGCTGGGCGGGCGATGCCGCCATGAAGGTCGCCACGGACGCGGTCCAGATCTTCGGCGGCTACGGCTACACCCGTGAGTTTCCGGTGGAGCGCTACATGCGCGACGCGAAGATCATGCAGATCTACGAGGGCACGAACCAGATCCAGCGCATGATCATCGCCAAAGAGCTCCTGGGTGGAGGCTCGTGATGACGAAGCATCGGCTGACCCGGCGGACGTTTCTCAAGGCGACCGCCGCCGGCGCAACCGTCGCCGGATTTCCGCTGCCGCTCCGCGCGCAGCCGAAGACGTTCAAGATCGGCGTCATTCATCCCGTGACGGGCGCGCTCGCCGAACCCGGGCAGGCCTGTCGCCTGGGCGCCCAGATGGCCGCCGATGCAATCAACGCGGCGGGCGGCATCAAGTCGAAGGGCGGCATCAAGCTCGAGCTGATCGTCGGTGACACGCAGACCAAGCCCGAGAACGGCCGCGTCGAGGCCGAGCGTGTCGTGAACCGGGGTACCCGGATGCTGATGGGGTCGTTCGACTCGGGATCGACCAACGCGATGGCGTCCCTCGCCCAGCAGCGGCGTGTGCCGCTCCTGATCGACATCGCCGCCGCCGACCCCATCACCGCGAACGTCGCGAAGTCGGTCAAGGAGGGCCAGCAGAAGGTCCAGTACGTCTACCGAAACTTTCCCACCGGCTCGAGCTTCGGCCGCAAGGCCGTCCAGTACTTCAACGAGATCTTCAAGGAAGCGAACGCGTCGCCCAAGCGGGTCGTCCTCATGTACTGCAACGACCTCTTCGGCCAGAATCAGGCGCGGGGGTTCCAGGCGGCCCACAAGGCAGCCAACCCTTCGTGGGAGATCGTCGAGGCCATCCCGTGGCCGGAGCCGCCGTCCGACCTCTCGACGGAGATCTCGAAGGCGAAAGCCGCGAAGCCCGACGTGATCGCGCCGATCACCCGCCCGGCGTCCGCTCTGCTGCTCTTCCCCGAGATCCGTAAGCAGCGGATCGAGATGATGGGGATCGTCGGCCCCGGCAGCCCCGGGCTCTACGAGGCGGGCCAGCTGGCCGCGCTCAAGGAAGATCTCGAGTACGTGCTGACGAGCGTGCCGTGGGCGAACTTCAAGAACCCGCAGACCAACGCCGTGGCCGAGGAGTACCGGAAGCGCTCGGGCGGCAAGACGTTCGACACGAACTCGGGCTACTCGTACGACGGCATGTTCGTCATCGCCGACATTCTCGAGCGCGCGGGGAGCCTCGAGGACCCCGACGCGATCGTCGACGCGATGAAGACCACGAACTTCAGCGCCGGGCTCATGCAGTACGGGGGGCCAGTCGTCTTCAACGAGCTCGGCGACAACCCCAACGCGATCCCGACGATGATCCAGATCCTCTCGCAGAAGCCGGTCGCCGTCTGGCCCAAAGAGGCGGCGTTGCAGAAGTTCGTCTTCCCGCGCCCGAAGGCCTAGGACAACGCTGGCGGCGAGAGCGGGTCCGGTGGGGCGGGCGTGGTGCCGGGCGGGGTCGCTCGACCACGCGGCACGCGTCCGCTGCTCCGGTGCGGCTGGGCTCCACCCGGGGACTCAGCGCCCGTCGTCGCGGGTCGGGAACGGGTCTCGTCGACCCCGCCCGGCACCACGCCCGCCCCACCGGACCCACGCAGGCGGTCCTCGGTCGGAGTGTCCGTGGACCTGACGCTCGTCCTGCAGGGGTTGCTGAGCGGGCTGCTCTTCGGTGGTGTCTACAGCCTGATGGCCGTCGGCCTCACGCTGATTTTCGGCGTGATGCGTGTCGTGAACTTCGCCCACGGCGACATGATGGTCTGGGGCATGTACCTCTCGTACCTGCTCGCCACGCGCGCGGGTATCGATCCTTACCTGAGTTTCGTCGTCTGCGCCGCCGCGCTGTTCGCGCTCGGCCTTCTCGTGCAGCACGGACTCGTCGACCGGGTCATCGACGCACCCCACGAGATGCAGATTCTCCTGATGCTCGGGGTCGCGCTCGTCCTCGAGAACCTGGCGCTCGTCGCGTTCGGCCCTGAGCCGACACGGGTGCGGTCGCCCCTCGGGGCCGCGACGCTGTGGCTCGGACCCGTCTTCGTGGACATCGCCCGGCTCGTGACATTCGTGGTGGCGGTCCTGCTCACCGCCGCACTCTCTCTGTTCCTGTACCGGACCGACCTCGGTCGGACGATCCGGGCCGCGGCCGACAACACCTACGGCGCACTCGTGGTCGGCATCGATGTGCGACGCGTCTACGCGGTGGCGTTCGGCGTGGGCGCGGCCTGCGTGGGCGCCGCGGGCGCCCTGGTCTCCTCGATCCTCCCGTTTCAACCGCCGACCGGACTCTCCCTGTCGGTGACCTCGTTCAACATCGTGATCATCGGCGGGATGGGCAGCCTCCTCGGCGCGCTCATCGGAGGCCTGCTCGTGTCGGTCGCCGAGTCGCTGGGCGCCGTGTTCCTCAAGCCATCGCTCAAAGAGCTGGTGAGCTTCTCGCTGCTCATCGTGATCCTCCTCTTCCGGCCGGCCGGTCTCTTCGGCAAGCGGACGTCATGAGGTGGGCGGGCGTCGCGGCGCTCGCGGTGCTGCTGACGCTTCCGGCGGTGCTGAACTCGTACGCGGTCACCATCTTCATCCTGATCTTTTTCTACGGGTTCCTCGGCCAGGCGTGGAACATCGTGGGTGGCTACGCGGGCCAGCTTTCGGCCGGGCACGCCGCCTTCGTCGGCGTCGGCGGCTACACGGCGGCGATGCTGTCAATCGAAGCGGGGCTCATGCCGTGGGTCGGCATGTTCGTCGGCGCCGCGCTGGCGGCGCTGCTCGGCGCGATCATCGGCTACCTCGGCTTCCGCTTCGGCCTGCGCGGTTTCTACTTCGTGTTGCTCACCGTGGCGTTCGCCGAGATCTGCCGCATCGCCGTCTCGAACATCGACGCGCTCGGCGGCCCACTCGGCCTGTACATCACCTTCACCGGAGACCCGCGGCAGTTCCAGTTCCGGGACGGCCGCGTCTACTACTACATCGCGCTGGCGCTCATGCTGTCGGCCACGGCGACCGCCTGGGCGATCGAGCGGCGGCGCTTCGGCATCTACCTCGCGGCGATCCGCGAGGACGAGGCCGCGGCCGAGGCGCTCGGCGTGAATGCCCTCAAGTACAAGATGCTCGCGATGGTCGTGTCGTCCTTTCTCACGGGTCTGGGCGGAACGTTCTATGCGTTCTATCTCTTTTCGCTCCAGCCCAATACGCTCTTCGGCATCCCGCTGTCGGTCGAGATCATCATCCGCCCGATCGTGGGAGGCGCGGGCACGCTCCTCGGACCCATCCTGGGCTCCTTCATCTTGACGCCGCTGGCCGAGCTGTCTCGGCTGTATCTCGGGCAGGGAGGACTGCACGGCGCGCACCTGATCGCGTACGGCGTGCTCCTGATCGGCGTGGTGCTGTTCCTACCCGAGGGCGCCTATCCTCGCTTGCGGCGCGTTCTCCAGCGGAGCCGGCTCGCACCTGTCTCAGGCCCCTCCCACCCGAAGGGTTGTCCGCAGGAGCGGAGCCGGGTCGCGCCTGTCTCAGGCCACCTTCGGTCCGAGCCGGGCTCACGGCCCCCGCTACAAAAAACCCTGCTGGTGGCGCGCGGATTGTCCAAGCGCTTCGGCGGCCTTCAGGCCGTCGCCGGGCTCGACCTGGCGGTCGAACATGGGGAGATGCTCGGGCTCATCGGCCCGAACGGCGCCGGCAAGACGACGGTCTTCAATCTCCTCTCGGGCTTTCTCACGCCGGACGCGGGCGAGGTCAGCTTCCGCGACCGCGCGCTCGTCGGGCTCCCGCCGCACGCGATCTGCCGCCTCGGGCTGGCGCGGACGTTTCAACTCGTCCGGCCCTTCCCGCGCATGAGCGTCCTCGAGAACGTGAGGGTGGGCGCACTCGCCCGGCATCCGCAGGCGCTCGAGGCGCGCGCCCGCGCCCGCGACGTCGTGGAGCGCGTGGGACTCGGCGCCCGGGCGCACGTGACGGCGGGTACCCTGACGCTGGCCGAGCGCAAACGCCTCGAGCTGGGGCGGGCGCTCGCCACCGAGCCGACCCTGCTCCTGCTCGACGAGGTGATGGCGGGGCTCAATCCGACGGAGATCGAGCCGATCATCCGGCTGATCCGTGGCATTCATGCATCCGGCGTGTCCATCTTGCTGATCGAGCACAACATGCGGGCGGTGATGGCGCTCTCCCAGCGGATCGTCGTGCTGAGCTTCGGCGAGAAGATCGCGGAGGGGACGCCGGCCGACATCGCCAATCACCCGAAAGTGGTCGAGGCGTACCTGGGCGACGAGTATGTCCGCGCTGCTCCGGCTTGACGGGCTCGAGGCCGGCTACGGCGACCTGACGGCGGTCTCGGGCGTCTCGCTCGAGGTGCGACGGGGCGAGGCGGTGGCGTTGATCGGCGCGAACGGCGCCGGCAAGACCACGACGCTGCGGGCGATCAGCGGGCTCCTGCCCGTGCGCGCCGGGCGCATCGAATTCGAGGGCGCGCGGCTCGACGGTCTGGGGCCGGCCCAGATCGTCGCGCGGGGCATCGCCCATGTGCCGGAGGGGCGCCAGCTCTTTCCCACGATGACGGTGCGCGACAATCTGGAGCTCGGTGGCCGGGCCGCGGACCGGCGCCACCGGGACGACGCGCTCGAGCTCGTCTTCGCGCTCTTCCCGCGCCTGCACGAGCGCGAGCGTCAACTCGCCGGGACGCTGTCGGGTGGCGAGCAACAGATGTGCGCGATCGGGCGCGGGCTCATGGCACGCCCGCGCCTCCTGTTGCTCGACGAGCCGAGCCTCGGATTGGCGCCGGTGACGGTGAAGCTCATCTTCGACACTCTGCAGCGGGTCAATGGTGACGGCATGACGATGATGCTCGTCGAGCAGAACGTGCCGCGCGCGCTCCAGCTCTCGCACCGAGGCTACGTGCTCGAGAACGGGCGGATCGTGCTCGAGGGGACGCGGGAGAGCCTCCGGGCGAGCCCCCACGTGAAGCAGGCGTATCTCGGTCTCTGAGGCGCGCGCGGAAGGATCGTCCTGGGTATACTGATCCCCTCATGACGAGCCCCATCATCACCGAGGCGCTCCGAAGACTGGTCGAGCGGCGCGACCTGACACGAATCGAAGCCGCGGCGGCGATGGAGGCGATCATGTCGGGCGCGGCGACCAACGCGCAGATCGCTGCGTTCCTGACCGCCCTGCGGATGAAGGGCGAGACGGTCGAGGAGCTGATCGGCTTCGCGCAGGTGATGCGCCAGAAGGTCGTGCGTATCCGCACCCGCGCCGACGCGGTGGCGGGACTCACCGGCACAGACCGCGAGATGCTGATCGACACCTGCGGCACCGGCGGGGACGCGACCGGCACCTTCAACGTCTCGACGGCGACGGCCTTCGTCGTGGCGGGCTCCGGGCTCCGCGTCGCCAAGCACGGCAACCGCTCCGTGTCCTCGCTCTGTGGCTCCGCCGACGTGGTCGAAACACTCGGCATCAATCTCGATCTGCCGCCCCAGAAAGTCGCGCGCTGCGTGGATGAGGTGGGGATCGGCTTTCTCTACGCGCCGCTTCTGCACACCGCGATGAAGCATGTGATGCCCGCGCGGCGCGAGATGGGCGTGCGCACCGTGTTCAATATGCTGGGCCCGCTGACCAACCCGGCGGGCGCCAACGCTCAGGTCATCGGGGTCTACGCCGCGGCTCTCACCGAGCCTCTCGCGCGCGTGCTCGCCGAGCTCGGGACGATCCGCGCGTTCGTCGTGCACGGCAGCGACAACCTCGACGAGATCTCGAACACCGGCGAGAGCCGCATCTCCGAGGTCCGCGAGGGCGTCGTCCGGACGTCCACCGTCCGGCCCGAGGACTTCGGCCTGCCGCGCGCCTCGATCGGCGATCTCCTCGGGGGCGATCGCGAGCAGAACGCCGAGATCATCCGGACCATCCTCGCCGGCGATCCGGGACCGCGCCGCGATATCGTCCTGATGAACGCGGCCGCCGCGCTGATCGCCGGAGCCAAGGCGCGCGACCTGAAGGAAGGGGTCGAGCTGGCGGCCCGCGCGATCGACACGGGCGCCGCGCGCGGCAAGCTCGACCAGCTCGTTCACTTCACCCGGGAGCTCTCTCACGAGACTTGAGCAGTCCCTTGGGTCGACCCACCGCGACGATGATAGAATAGGGCGTCGCGGCGGCGCGCCCTCAAGTTCCCTTCGGTGTTGCCGTTTCTTCCCCGTGGACGACGCTCCGCGACCTGGTTCGGACGGTAGAGTTCTAGAACACTGAGGTTCTATGAGCGGTGTCACGGCGAACGCGAAGCGCATCGGTCGGGTCCCACGCTACCACCGCATCGCCGAGACGTTGCGCGAACGGATCCGCGGCGGCGCGCTCGCGCCGGGCGCGCGGCTCGACAATCAGCGCGAGCTCGCGAAGAGCTTCGCCGTGACGCTCATGACGTTGCGCCAGGCGCTCGAGCTCCTCGAGCGCGAGCACCTCATCACGCGCCGTCACGGTCTCGGGACGTTCGTCGCCGCGCCCTCGATCGACTACGACATCCTCCAGCTGCGCCGCTTCGCCGGGGATCTTTCGGCCAAGGGCGAGCACGTCGCGACGCGGCTCCTGGGAGCGCGGTTCGCCGCGCCCGACCGGCGCGTCGCGGAGGCGCTGCGACTCCCGGCACGGGCGCGCGTGTTCGTGCTCGAGCGGCTGCGGCTGGTCGACGACCATCCGATGAGTCTTCAGCGGTCGTTCCTCCCGCCGCTGATCGGCGACGAGGTGGTGCGGGCCGATCTCGCGCGGACGCCGCTCCACCAGGTCCTCGAGTTCAAGCTCGGTGTCGTCATCGTGCGCGCGCACGAGACCGTCTCGGCGGTGCGCCTCGGCCGCCGCGAGGCGCGCGACCTCGGGTGCCACGCCGGCGAGGCGGCGTTCGAGTCCGAGCGCATCTCGCATGACGCCGGCGGCGCCCCGGTCGTCTTCGACCGTGTCTTCATCCCGGGCGACCGCTTCCGGATCACCCGCGAACTCCATTACGAAGGAGCGACGTCATGAAGATCCTCGTCACCGTCAAGCAGGTGCCGGACACCGCGACCCAGGTGAAGATCGCCCCCGACGGGAAGACGATCGACCCCACCGGCATCACGTGGATCGTCTCGCCGTACGACGAGTTTGCGGTCGAGGAGGCGCTGCGCATCAAGGAGAAGCGTGGTCAGGGCGAGGTCGTGGCGGTGTCGCTCGGGCCCGATCGGGTGAAGGAGGCGCTCCGCTCCTGCCTCGCGATGGGCTGCGACCGCGCGATCCACCTGAACGACCCCGTGTGGGCGACGGCCGACACGCTGGCGACGGCCAAAGCGCTGGCGGCGGCCATCAAGCAGGAAGGGCCGCAGCTCGTGCTGTGCGGCCGCCAGGCGATCGACGACGACATGGGCGCCGTCACGGCACAGCTCGCCGAGCTGCTCGGCTGGCCGTGCGCCTACTGGATCATGGAGGAGGCGATCGACGCCGACGGCAAGTCCGTCCGCGCCGCCCGCCAGGTTGAGGGCGGGCTCGAGGTTTTCGACCTCCCCCTGCCCGCAATCCTGGCCGCGCAGAAAGGGCTCAACGAGCCGCGGTACCCGACGCTGAAAGGCATCATGGGCGCGAAGAAGAAGGAGATCCGGGACGTCAAGGCGGCCGATCTCGGGTGGGCGTCCGAGCCGCCGCAGCTCTCGATCGTCGGGCTCCAGGCGCTGCCGCCCCGCCCGCCCGGACGCATCATCGCGGGCGACGTGCCCACGGCGGTGAAGGAACTCGTCCGCGCCCTGCGCGAAGACGCCAAAGCGATCTAGCTGGCCAGCGAGAGGGGATCATGCCGAACGCGTTCTGGTGCATCGTCGAAGACGATCGTAACGGCTCGCCGAAGAAGGTCATGGCCGAAGTCATCGGCGAAGCCTCACGGCTCGCGCCGGGACGGGTCGAGGCCGTGTGGCTCACCGACAAGGCGAGCGAGGCCGGATTGAAGCAGCTCGGTGAGTGGGGCGCCGCGAAAGTGCTGTTGCTCGAGCACGCGGCCCTCGCCCCCTACCGGAGCGAGGTGTGGGTGGCGGCCGCCGCCGAGCTCGCCGCCAAGGAAGCGCCGAAGGCGATCTTCGCGCCCGTCACGAGCCGCCAGCGGGAGTTCGCGGCGCGGCTCGCGGCGCGGCTCGGCGTGGGGCTCGCGGCCGACTCGGTCGGGTTCGCGCTGGATGGAGACACGCTCGTCGCGACCCGCCCGGTTTACGCGGGCAAGCTTCTCTCGAGAGTGACGTGGGCCAAGGCGCCGTGGGTCGCGACGCTGCGGCCCAACGTATTCCGCCCCGCGGACACCCAGCCCGGCAAGACGGCGCCAGTCGAACGACCGACCGTGGCGGCGGCCGGCGCCCAGATGCAGTTCGTCGAGCGCCGCGAGGAGGTCTCCACCGGACTCCCCGAGCTGACGGAGGCAGAGACCGTCATCTCGGGCGGGCGCGGAATGAAGGGACCGGAGAACTACGTGATCCTCGAAGAGCTGGGCCGCGTGATCGGCGCGGCGGTGGGTGCCTCGCGCGCCGCCGTCGACGCCGGCTGGCGGCCGCACCGATTCCAGATCGGCCAGACCGGCCGGACCATCTCGCCGAAGCTCTATCTCGGCTTCGGCGTCTCGGGCGCGATCCAGCACCTGGCAGGGATGCGGACCTCGAAAGTCATCGTCGCCGTGAACAAGGACCCGGAGGCGCCGATCTTCAAGATCGCCGACTTCGGAATCGTCGCCGATCTCTTCGAGGTCGTGCCGGAGCTCACGAAAGAGTTCAAGAAGCTCCTGGACAAGTAATTAGAACCCATGCGACTGGATTTGACCGAAGAGCAGCAGATGATCCAGGCGACGGTACGGGAGTTCGCCGACTCCCAGATCAAGCCGATCGCCGCCGACATCGACCGGGACGCGCGCTTCCCGCACGAGACCGTCAAGGGCATGGGCGAGCTCGGCCTCATGGGCATGGTGATTCCCGAGCAATGGGGCGGGAGCGGCGCCGGCGCCGTGTCGTACGTCGTGGCCCTCGAGGAGATCGCCAAGGCGTGCGCGACCCACGCCGTCATCATGTCGGTCAACAACTCGCTCTACGGCGACCCGGTGTACCGGTACGGCACGGACGCCCA
>QHSV01000237.1 GCA_003221655.1 Candidatus Rokuibacteriota bacterium | reverse complement strand
TGGACATGATGGTCCTGCTCGAGAACCACCTGGACGCGCTGGTCCGCCTGCACACGCCGTTTCCCCCGGGAAGGATCGGCGGCGCTTACCAGCCGGGCCTGCCCGGCAACCTGCGGCTGGAGACGTTCTACGGGCCGAACGCGGGATTGACGGAGGTCCTGATCCCCGCCGGCTATGTGACGACCGCCTACGATCCGGTCTGGGCGCTCAGTCCGGACGGCGCACGCTATGTGCCGGTTCCCTCGAACACGCCGATCACCATTCCGGAGCCGGGGCTGCCCTTCTCGTTGGTGTTCCGGGCCGAGCCGGGCAGGGAGGATGTCCTCCTGAAGGTCGCCTCGGCATATGAAGCCGCCTCGAAGCGCCGCGTTCCTCCGCCCGCGTTCGGCCCACTCTAGGCCCCGCGATCCTCCCGCAGCGGTTCAACCAGGTCTCCCAGCCGGGGTAAGTCATCGAGCCGATCGACGAGGGCCTCGAGCCGCGCCACCCCGGCTGGACTGAGCACCAGGCCCGCCAGTTCCCGGAATTTTGACCGGACCTCGCCTTCTCCATACGGATCCTGGTAGTCACCGCGGGCGCTCTCGCGCAGCCGAGTCACCTGGCGGCCGTCGGTGAAGGTGACGGTTACCCGCGCCGGCTTGAGTCGCGGCACGTGGGCGCTGAGGTCTGGATCCTCGCGAACCGTGACCCGCCGGCGGAAGGCCGCGATCGCGGGATCCCGAACGACTTCTTCGGTGAAGGCGTGATACCCCGCGTCGCCTCGCAGGACCAGCGCGGCGGCCGCGTGGGGCAACGAGTACTTGGCCGCGAAATAGTTGACCGGGTCGGACTCGCGCATGTTCGCGGCGAAACGATAGGTCGCTACCTCGATGCGCTCGATACTGGTGGGATGTGGCCGAAGGTCGGTGAGGATGTCTTCGAGCGCGTCCAGCGCCGTATAGATCGGGTTGCAGCAGGCACGCAGGCGGAAATAGTTTCGGCCGATCTCCCAGCGCTGTCCCAGTGCTTCCGTCAGGGCCTCGGGCCGGAACCCGTCGCCGACCAACTGGCCGAAGGCCTCCTCGATGGCGTTCGGCTGTGCGGCGACGCCGGCCAGCGCCAGCTCTGGCGCCAGGGCCCCAGCGAAGCCGCTCATCCCGCCGGCCACGTTCAGCGCGGTGGCTCCCGCCACGGCATTGGTGTAGCCGGGTGTCAGGACGAGGATCGCGCCGATCCTGAGCGCGAGGCTCATCTGCTCGCCGGTCAGTCTGCGCAGCCGCGCCCCAGCAGCCACCGCGCCCAGGAGAGGCGCCTGGCCGTTCTGATGGGCGATCGGCCGAGCCGTCAGCCCCGCTCCGAGTCGGGCGGCGACTTCGTAGCCGAAAATCAGCGCGGCCAGCGTCTCCCGGCCTGACCGTTCCAGCCACTCGGCGCTGGCCAACGCCGTCGGCAAGACCTGCACGGCACCCTGGCAGGAGACGTAGCGATGCCCCTCGCACAACTCGATCGAGCGCCCGGCCAGTCCGTTGAGCAGGGCCGCCGTGCGCGGGTCCGTCGTCGGCCAGCCCGGCGCGTAGACGCTCGCGCCCCGACCACCGGTCGCGGTCAGTCGGGAGCGCACGCCGGCCACCTCGGGTTGGACTGACCCAGCCAGAATCACGCCCACCGTGTCCAGCAGCACGAGCTTGCCGTGCTCCCGAAGAGCCTCGGGGATCGTCTCCCACGGCGTGGCGGCCACGAAGTGCGCCAGTTCCTCGATTGCTTTACCCATCATGATCTCCGTCGCCGAAGGCGGAAGGTCCCTTTGCGAGGCTTCGGCCGAGTCCTGCCAGGAACGACGACCAGCGCGTTTGGTACCCCCCACCCGCCCGGTAGCGCCAGCGCCAGCGCGGGAAGCTTCACCACGAGCTGTGTCGACGGACCGCCGTCAAGGTTCAGGGCATCCGAGCATCCGAGCCCGCCCTGCTGAGGCGGCTCGGCGAGGAAGCGTGCAAAAGCGGTGGTCTCGGCCTTAGTCGCAACGACAATGACAACGACGGTTCCCTCGGCGCAGACAGCTGTCCGCGCCGCGAGCTGCGGCTTTAGTCCCTGGACCTTTCCCCCGACGACGAGGCGGGGTATGCCCTGGACGATGAGGCGGTGTGCGAGGCGATCGGGGATGTCGGAGCCGAGCACGATCCTCGCGTTCGTGCCACTGACCACGAGGGCGCCCCAGCTCTGCAGCTTGCCCGTGGCGATGAGTCGTCCCTCGTCGACCGCAAGGCCCATCGCGCGACCCTCTTTGTCGAAGAAGCTGGCATTGACGGCGACGACGGCAGGGTACGGCGCCGCGATCTGCTCTACGGTGCGCCGCGACGAAGGGCCTCCGGCAGGAACGAGACGGAGCTCCACCACGTCGAGATCAATCCTGAAAACGTGGCCCGAGAAAGGCTCAGCGTCCCCTGGGCGCACCTCGAAGGTCGCGTATGCAATGCCTGGGGCGACTGTCGAAAACCGCGGCGCCTCGCCGCCTTCCGAGATGGTCAGCGAGCCATTTATCGCCAAGAGCAGGGCCAGAACGCAGAGGAGGATGGTTGCCATGGAGCCTCCGAAGCTCTCAGCGCTGGTTGAACCGCCACCGGCGGAAGATGTATCCGGGATCTGAGGCCGTGCGGCCCTCGCCAATCAGACATGCACCCTCGGCTTCGAAGTCGAAGATGCGCTTGACTTCCGTATGCTCGGTGGGCTCGACATGGGCGTTCGTGACCGTGACGAAGACCTCGTCCAGGAGGTGAGCTTGGTGAAGAGACTCCAGCATTACCGCTCCGCCCTCGCAGTCCAGGTAACGCACCCCGAATTCGCCGAAGAGACGCTCGTGAGAGCGGCTGAGTCCGACCGAATCGATTCTGTCCTCGGCAGCGACAAACATCGTGAGGCCCTTTTCATGACTGCCCCGCCCGCGAAGCAGGCGCGCTCCAGCGCCGGTCGTGATGATGATCACCTCGAGATGAGGAGTGTTGAACATCGGCGCGGCGAGGTCCAGTCGACCGGACTCGGAGTAGACCACCTGGATCGGGACCCGGCCCAGCCCGTGTCGTACCCTGAACTGATACAGGGCGTCTCCGAGCCCGCCTTCAATGTCGAGGGTTCCGATGAGATCGGGCTGATCACGGAGCGTTTGAGCGCCGAAGGAAATGGCATCCGCGCAGGCACGGAGGTAGCGCATGAGCTGCAGATCGGCGAGGCGGCCCGATCGGGTGCCATCGCCGCCGGCGATGGCGCGGACGGGATCGTCATGCGCACCCGCCCTCTTCCACGTGAGAATTCCGTTCTTCGACGCGATCACGTTGGCGTAGATCCACGGACGGGTGGGCCAGGGCGGTGGGAAGCCGAGAGGCTCGACGCGATCGGGGTCCGGCGAGGCCGGACCGTATCGATAGCGCGTCTCGGAGTTCTGGTGCCAAGAGACCCGCGCTCGATCGCTCATCATTTGAGGCCTCCGAGAAGGGTAGCCTACGCTAGCCTGGAGGACAGCCCTAGGCTCGCATGGAAGGGAGGGCGGCGATGTCTGCAACGACCCTTAAAGAAACAGCACTCGCTCTGGTAGCGCCCGGCAAGGGGATCCTCGCGGCCGACGAGAGTCACGCGACGATCGGTCGGCGCTTTGAGGCGCTCGGGATCCCCAACAGCGAAGAGCAGCGTCGGCGCTACCGGCAGATGCTCTTCACGACCAAGGGCATCGGCGAGTTCATCAGCGGGGTGATTCTCTTCGACGAGACCATCCGCCAGGCGGCCGACGGCGGCCGCCCGTTCGGCGACGTCCTGGCAGGCGAGGGGATCATCCCGGGGATCAAGGTAGACCGCGGGGCGAAGCCGCTGGCGGGGCCGCCGGGCGAGCAGGTGACCGAGGGGCTCGACGGGCTTCGCGAGCGCCTGGCTGAATACAAGACGCTCGGGGCGCGCTTCGCCAAATGGCGCGCGGTGATCGCCATTGGCGAGGATGGCCGCACTCCGACGCGGCTGGGCCTGGAGGCCAACGCCCACGCGCTCGCGCGCTACGCCGCGCTGTGCCAGGAAGCGGAGATCGTCCCGATCGTCGAGCCGGAGATCCTGATGGACGGAGGACACTCCATCGAGCGCTGCTTCGAGGTCACCGAGGCCACGCTCCACACCGTGTTCCACGCGCTGTGGGAGCACAAGGTGGCGCTGGAGGGACTGTTGCTGAAGCCGAACATGGTGCTGCCGGGTACAGCCTCCGCGCGCCAGGCGCCGGTAGAGGCGGTGGCGGAAGCGACCGTACGATGTCTCCTCCGCACCGTCCCCGCGGCCGTGCCCGGCGTCGTCTTCCTTTCCGGGGGGCAGGCTGATGAGCTGGCGACCGCCCACCTCAACGCGATGAATCGTCTTCCCGGTCCGCGGCCCTGGCCGCTCAGCTTCTCCTACGCTCGGGCCCTCCAGGCCGCGCCGCTCAGGACCTGGGGCGGCGACCCCGCACGGGTTGGTGATGCCCAGCGCGCCTTCCGCCACCGCGCCCGCTGTAACAGCGCAGCTCGATCGGGGGCGTATACCGCGGAGCTCGAGCGGAGCGCGGCGTGAGCGTGAACGCCCTCGCCATCCTCGTCGGCGGCGGACCGGCGCCCGGCATCAACGCTGTGATCGCGGCGGCCACGATCGAGGCGCGCAACCGTGGGCTCCGCGTGCTTGGGTGCCACGAGGGCTACCAGTGGCTCATGCAGCGGAACCTCGGGCATGTCGAGGAGCTCGAGATCGCCCCGCTCTCGCGGATCCACTTCGAGGGCGGCTCGGTTCTCCGCACCTCCCGCGCGAATCCATCGCGGTCTGCCGAGACGCTCCAGAACGTCGCGGAGTCGCTGCAGCGCCTCGGCGCCACATACCTCTTGACGATCGGCGGGGACGACACCGCGTCCGGCGCCGCTGCCGTGGCGCAGGTATTGGGCGGGAAACTCACCGTCGCCCACGTTCCCAAGACCATCGACAACGATCTGCCGCTGCCGGCCGGGATCCCGACGTTCGGCTTCACGACCGCGGTCGACGTGGGCAAGGACCTCGTGCGAAATCTCATGAAGGATGCGGCGACGACCGACAAGTGGTTCTTCGTGACGATCATGGGCCGTCATGCCGGGCATCTGGCCCTCGGCATCGGTAGCGCCGCCGGCGCGACGCTGACCGTCATCGGTGAGGAGTTCTCCGAGAGCCCGGTCCCCCTCGATCGGATCGCCGGCATCCTCGAGGGCGCGATCATCAAGCGGCGCGTCAAAGGCCAAGAGCACGGCGTGGCCCTTCTGGCCGAAGGGCTGATCGAGCGACTGGATCCCGACACGCTGGGACACGTGGAGCGCGATCCCTACGGGAACGTACGCCTGGCGGAGCTGGAGCTCTCGCGCCTGCTCAAGGAGCGCGTCTCCGCGAATCTACGGGCGCGCGAGATCGCGTGCAGCATTGTGGCCAAGGACATCGGCTACGAGCTTCGTTGCGCCCCGCCGGGGGGCTTCGACATCCATTACTGCCGGAGTCTGGGTTACTGGACGACACGGTTCCTGATCGAGGGTGGCACGGAGGCGATGGCGACGATACAGGGCGAAACATTCGTGCCGGTCCCGTTCCGGGACCTGATCGACGCCAGGACGGGGCGGTTCCGCGTGCGCCATGTCGACGTCACCTCGGAAGCCTACCAGATGCTCGCCGCCTACATGATCCGGCTCACGCGGGCGGACCTGGAGAATCCCGAGCAGGTCCGCGCCCTGGCCCGCGCCGGCGCGCTCGACGAGGCGGCGTTGCTCACGCGGTTCGCCGGCCTCGTGGCACCGCTACTTCCAATACCACGTGCGTGACATCGGAATATTCGACGGCGGGTCGCCGGCGGCCAGACGGTGGGATTCGACTACCTCGAGACCGCCGAGTGCGAGAACCAACAAGGCGACGACGATCAAGAAGAATACCCGCATCGCTATGGCCCCTCTCACGTGACACATCAACATTGGGATGCGCGCATTCGTCGAAGGATTCGCTGAAGGTGACGACGATCTGCTCGGGACTGCCGACGCGTTCCTCCGAACGGCGGGCGGCACGGGTAGCCGCCGCCCGCCTCGGCTGCTTTCAGCTCAGTGCTTTGTCGCGAGTCCCCGCCGCTTCACGTAGTTCCAGAGCTTCTTCGTCATCTCGGCCGGGCCGATCGGCGAGGTACCGAACAGCGATTCGAGGCTGTCCGTGCGGCCCTGAAAGCTGATCGCGTAACCCCCGAACGGCTTCTTGCTTCCCGTTGGCTTGGCCATGGCTAACCCCCCTTCTCGTATGAAGTTTGAACAGAACCAGCCCATACCTACCACGCGTAGAGGCCAGTTCAAAGAAAAACCGCAATATCTGGGAATGCCGCTGAGCGCCGGGTGCGCTACAGTGTCGACCGGGCCGGCGAGGCTACCACCACCTGGAGGGGAAGCGCTCATGGGAAGAATCGTCACCTTCGCTGATCTGTCGTATCGCGAGGCCGCGCCGGGTGTGAAGCGCGCTCCGATCACCGGTGCCGAGATGAAGGAGATGGCTGCGGAGGTGATCCGGCTCGGTCCAGGCGTGCGCCTGACGGAGTCGGTTCCGGCGGGCGCGGACCGTTATCTGTTCACGTTGACCGGGGGCGCGACGGTCGGCGCACTCGGTGCGTCGCACGCGATGACCGAGGAGTCGTTCGCCACGATCCAGGAGGGGACCGAATTCACGGTCTCGAATCCGAGCAATGCGGAAGCGGCGCTGGTCAGCGTGCTCACACCGCCGCCCGGAAACCCAGCGGCGCGCGCCGGGTTTTCCGCGGGCCTCACCGCTGCGGCCCGGGCGATGACCGGCGTGCACGACATCCCCGCGGAGAAGAAGCGCCGCATCTATTTCGTCGGTCACGGGGCGGCGCACTCTGAGCGCGCTCACGCGATGATCGTGGAGTACGTGCGCGACACGGTGACCGGGCTGCACATGCACCCCAACGCGGAGAGCATGTTCGTCCTCCTCTCCGGCCGGACGCGCTTCACCGTCAACGGCGAGGACGTGATCGTGGGACGCGGGCAGGCCACGGTTTTCCCGATGGGGGACCGGCACGGGCTCCGCGTCGCGGAGGGCGACGGAGTCAGCTTCCTCGAATTCCACATCCCGGCGGGCTACACGACCGTCAGGGGCTGACGCCGGCCACCATGAAGTTCGGGTGGATGACCCTGTCGCTGTCGCCGTCGGCCGCGGACGACCTCGCGTGTGTCCATCAGCAGCTCGAGCAGGGCGTGCTCGCCGAGGCGATGGGGTTCGACTACCTCTGGCTCACCGAACACAACTTCACCGGCGAGTGCGCCTACGCCGACCCGATTCCGTTCGCCGGCGCGCTCGCGGCGCGTACCGCGCGCGCGCGGCTCGGGTTCGCCGTCATCCAGATGGCCCTCCACCATCCCGTGCGCCTCGCCATCCAGCTCGCCGTGCTCGACAACCTGAGTCGCGGGCGGCTGGAGGTCGGCATCGGGCGCGGCTCCAGCTACAACGAGTACGAGTACGTCGGCTTCGGTCTCCGGAGCGACGACAGCCGTGACCGGATGGAGGAAGCGGTCGAGGTGCTCACGCGCGCCTGGACCGAGGAGCCGTTCGTCCACGACGGAAAATTTTTCTCGGTCCGGCTGCCGGCGATCCGGCCGCGCCCCGTGCAGCGGCCGCATCCGCCGATCTGGCGCAGCGTGATCGCCGTCGAGTCACTCGTCGAGTGCGGACGCGCCGGCATCCCCGTGATGATGTCGCGCGTGCCGAACGCGAGGATTCCCGAGCGCCTCGCGCGCTACGGCGAGGGGCTCGAGGCCGGTGGTCACGACGCGGCCAGGCAGCGCCGCCTCCTCGGTGAGGCTTCGGTGTGGCGCTTCCTCTACGTCGCCGACAGCGAGGCTCAGGCTGAAGACGACGTCCACGAGGCGACGCTGCACTATCGCCGGCACATGCATCACGTCCGCGAGGCCTACAACCCGTCCGACTTCCACGTGAACACGGCGGCGATGAATCCGTGGATGGACCCCGCCGTCTCCCATCCGGACGGTGTGCGCTTCGTCCTCGAGACCGGCGCGCTCTACGGAACTGCGAAACGCGTCGCCGAGCAGATCGCGGCGCTGCGTGACGTCGGCCTCGGCCACGTCATGTGCCAGGCGAGCTGGGGTGGGCTCGCTCACGACAAGGCCATGGCGTCGCTCCGCCGTTTCGGCGAGCACGTCGCCCCCGCGTTCCGCGAGGCGTAGCTCATGGGTAATCGAGGAGCGCCACGGGTTTCCCGGGGCGCTCCGAGCGCTGGGGGTCTGGGGGCCATTTCGGGGCCCCCAGCCAGGAGGGCACTATGCCACGAATGACGGGCAATCGATATTTTGCCGAGGCGGTGCACGCCTACGGCACCACTCACGTCTTCTTCGTCCCGACCATCATGCTCCCGGCCATGGCCGAGATGGAGGACATGGGGATTCGCCGCGTGGTGACGCACGGCGAGAAGGCGGCGGCCTACATGGCCGATGGCTACGCCCGGGCGTCTCACCGTCCCGGCATCTGCCTGGCTCAGACCATCGGCTCCGCCAACCTCGCGGCCGGACTCCGGGACGCCTACATGGCGTGCGCGCCCGTCATCGCCCTGACCGGCGGCGTCGACGCCGCGTCGCGGTACAGGCACGTCTACCAGGAGATCGAAGACTTCCCCGTGTGGGAGCAGGTCACTAAGGGCAACTTCCACGTGGACGCCCTGGACAGATTCCCGGACCTGCTACGGCAGGCCTTCCGCGTCGCGACCAGCTCGGCACCCGGCCCGGTGCATCTGGAGATGGCTGGTACCCACGCGCAGGTTCTGGAGCGCGAGGCCGACTTGATCCCCTTCTGGGAAGAACGCTTCATGAAGGTCCCGGCGTTCCGGCCCGAGCCGGAGCCCGACGCGGTGCGGACAGCGGCTCACGTGCTGGCCCAGGCCGAGCGGCCCGTCATCATCGCCGGCGGCGGCGTGATCTGGTCGGGCGCCGAGACTGAGCTGGTGCAGCTGGCCGAGCTGCTCCAGATCCCCGTCGCAACGTCGCTGAACGCGAAGGCCGCGCTAGCCGACGACCATCCTTTGAATGTCGGGGTTCCGGGAACCTACTCCCGCTGGTGCGCGAACCGGGTCGTGGCCGAGGCCGACCTGGTCTTCTTCATCGGTAGCCACGCCGGAGGACAGGTCACCACCAACTGGCAAGTCCCCAGGGCGGGGATCGCCGCGATCCAGCTCGACATCGATCCTGAGGAGCTGGGGCGCAATTATCCCCTGCAGGCGGCGCTACTCGGTGACGCGAAGGTGACGCTGCAGAGGCTCATCGCCAGCGTGCAGCCGGCGCGGCCCCGGCGGGAGTGGCTCAGCCGGGCACAGGGCCTGGTCCGGGCGTACCAGGAAGAATCAGATCAGATGCGCAACTCCGACGCGGTGCCCATCCGCCCGGAGCGGATCTGCAAAGAGATTTCGGATTGGTTGCCCGAGGGCGGCGTGGTGCTGTCGGATACCGGCCACTCCGGCATGTGGACCGGCCAGATGATCCGGCTGACCAGGCCGGGGCAGCGTTTCCTTCGCTGCGCGGGCTCCCTGGGCTGGGCCTTTCCCGCCACTCTGGGCGCCAAGTGCGCCCTGCCCGACAGGCCGGTGATCGGCTTCAGCGGTGACGGCGGCTTCTACTATCACCTGGCCGAGCTGGAGACCGCCGCGCGCTTCAACATCAACGCCATCATGCTGGTCAACAACAACTACGCGCTGAACCAGGAGAAGCACCTCTTCGACTCGGCCTACAAGGGCCAGCAGCGCGGCCGGGCGACCGAGATGTGGCACTTCAGCCGCGAGGTGAACTTCGCCAAGGTGGCCGAGGCCATGGGCTGCGTCGGCATCAGGGTGGAGCGCCCCGAGGACATCCGGCCCGCGCTGGACAAAGCCCTCGACTCGAATTGCCCGGCCGTCGTGGAAGTGATCAGTGACGTCGACGCGATGTCCAAGCGGGCATGGAGACCATCGGGCACATGAAGGGCGTCATTGGGGGCGCGTCTTGAACTTGTAGTTCGCCGACATGGCGAGGTTGCCCGCGGCATCTCGCGACCTCATCCGAAACTGGTACCAGGTGTTCGGCGCCAGACCGTCGATCCCCTGTGAGTGCGATGTCACGAGGGCGGTCTTCAGCGGCCCCGTCAGGCTTCCGTAGGACGTCGTTAGCCCATACTCCACCTGAGTATCACTCGGCTTATTCGTCGTCCAGCCGATCGTCGCGCCGGACTTCGTGACCGACAGGCTCGCCTTCGAAATCAGGGGGGCAGTGACGTTAATCCCTCCCGCATTCGCAACCGTCACGGTGACCCCTGGCGATGTTGCCCTGTTGCCGGCCGCGTCTCGAGCCACCGCCGTCAGGACGTGGCCACCGTCAGCGGTCGTCGTCGTGTTCCACGTCACGGCGTAAGGCGGCGTGGTCACCTCCGCCCCGAGATTCGCGCCATCAAGCTTGAATTGGACACCGGCCACGCCAACGTTGTCGGTGGCGCTGCCCGACACGACAACCGTGCTCGTCACCGTTGTTCCGGCGGCAGGAGCCGTCACGGCAACCGTCGGAGCAGTCGTGTCGCTCGGGGTTACCGTCGGACTGGTGGCCCCGCTGCCGGTCACGATCGCGGAGCTGGTGCTGCCACCTGCCGTGAAGGTGAGGGACGTGCTCACCGTCGTGGTTGTGGTGGGCGTGAATCGCACTTTCACGGCCTGGGTTGTTCCCACTGCACTGAGAGCGAACGGACTTCCGGACGCGATACTGAAGGGCGCGGCGACAGACGCGGACCCGGAGACTGTCCCGCCGCCAGTGTTCGACACGGTGAAGGTTTGTTCCGCGAAGCTCCCGAGGTTCACGCTCCCGAAATTCACGGTGCCGGTCGGGCTCACGGCAAATTCGGCGCGGGCCATGGCGCTCGCAATGCTCGAGCAGGAGCTTTGACTGCCGGCCGCATCCACGGCGCTCACGGCGACGTTGTAGAGCGCGCCGCTGGTGAGCCCCGTGAGTCTGAAGCTCATCGTCGTGTTGGGACCAGGGCTGGGCGTCGGGGAGGCCACCTGAACGGAGGAGGACCCTGGGCAGGGAGAGCTCGCCGTGGCGTAGTAGAGCCGATAGGACGCCAGATCCGTGAGGGGGCTTCCGTCGGTATTCGTGGTGGGGGCGGTCCAGGTGGCGTCCAGGATCCCGGCTGTACCAGGGGCTGTCGCGAGAAGGCCTTCGCTCAGGATGAAAGCGAGCCCTACACAAGTGACGGCGGACCGCACGTTCTTTCCCGGCATCATGGTCTCCTTGCTGGGAGACCCACGAAGTTCTCGGGGCGCGACCGGACACCCTTCCTTCGGTAGTCCGGCTGTCAGGCTCGAGGCCTGACCCGTGACTTTGCGTCCCTGCCTCGCGGCAGGTTCGCCCTTGTCGAGAAGGAGGTCTTCCCGCTAAGAGCGCGAGTGCACCGGACATGCCACGCAATGGCAGCGTCGTATCAGGGCCTGAATATCAGGAAACTGCAAGATTCCGAATGGCAAGACGAAAGCCGACCAGAGCCAGATCGACACCGAAAGAGTGCCACGCGGGACAGACGAGCATTCAGATGCGGACAGGCAGTTTTTGAGAGCGTCTCAGCTTTGAGAATCGGTGCGATCGCTCGCGCTTACACCGCGGTGCTCTCGGTCGCGAGGCGGAGTCGACTCAGGCATTCCTGATTCTCCCGTTCGGAGACTCTCGTCCACGGCCGCCAGGAGGCTCCGTACATCCAGGGGCTTCGTCAGGTACGCCCGAACGCCGGCGTCCAGCAACAGCCGCATTCTCAACGGGAGCGCGTCGGCGCTGAGCACGATCACGGGGATGTTGCGCGTGCGCGGGTCGTCACGGAGAAGACGGAACACCTCGTCGCCGGAGATATCCGGGAGGTGACGGTCGAGCAGGATCAGGTCCGGTCGATGGTCTCGAGCGAGATCGACTCCCACCCGACCCTGCATCGCCGACAGCACGGTCGTGCCGGGGCGGCGCGCCAGGATGCCCTCGACGAGCGCGAGGTTCGATAGATTGTCCTCGATGTAGAGAATCTTGCGCGGCGCCCTCTGCTGGTCCTCTGCGTGCGACTCGACGACCACCGAGGGGACGACCAGGCCTTCGCCGGGTCCCCCCACGACCGTCAGCTCCACGGAGAACGTGCTGCCCGTCCCCGACTGACTCTGCACTCGCATCGTGCCGCCCATTGCTTCCACGAGGGACTTCGAGAGCGTGAGCCCGAGGCCTGTCCCCTCGACGGCACTGGCTTCGGCGCCCAGGCGGTCGAAGGGAGTGAACAGCCGCGCGAGCTTGTCGGCGGCGATCCCTTCGCCCGTGTCGGTCACGCGAATGCGCAGGCGATTGGGGGCCACCGCCTCGGACGAGACGGTCACGACACCGCTCGGGCGGTTGTACTTGATGCCGTTCGAGAGGAGATTCAGGAGCACCTGCTGCAGGCGCTGTCGATCGGCCAGGACGTGCAACTGCTCGTCGACCGCGTCGGACCGGACCGACACGCGGGACTCGGCCGCTGATGGCCGGACCAGCTCGATCGCCTGCCGGACCGTTTCATGGAGGGGAACCGGCTCCAGCGACAGCTGAAGCCGTCCAGCTTCGATCCGGCTGAGGTCGAGCACTTCGTTGATGAGGCCCAACAGGTGGCGGCCGCCGCGGAGAATCTGCTCGACGCTCTCTCGCTGCTCGGCCGACGCAGCGTCCAGCTCCAGCAGCTGCGCAAAGCCCAGGATCGCGTTCAGGGGCGTGCGAAGCTCGTGGCTCATCCGCGACAGGAACTCGCTCTTCGCCTGATTCGCGCGGCCGGCCTCGGCGGTTGCGGCGCTCAGCTCTCGAGTGCGCTCCTGCACCCGGGCCTCGAGCTCTTCCGCCTGCCGCTTGACGCGCTCGTGGAGACGCGCCTGCGCGATGGCGATCGCGAGCTGTGTCGCCACTTCCTGCGCGATGCTCACCTGCTCCGGTGGGAACTGCTGGCCCCGGTCTCCGCCGAAGCTGACCGAACCGATGAGCTCGCCGCCGACGATCATCGGGACGACCATGTACTCATGGACGCCCGAGGCGAGCAAAGCCTCCGCCTCGGCGCTCGGAGGAAGCGCGTCGACGTCGATCACTTGCGGCTCGCCCCTGCGCAAGGCCTCCAGGTCTCCGGCCAATCGCAACGGATAGCGGAGGCCCGGCCCGGTATAGATGCGCCGACGTCCGACCGCCGCCAGCCACTCGACCTCGCCGGCTTCCAGATCGAACAGGTTCACGATCGCGCGCGGCAGACCGAGCAAGTCTCGTAGCGGCCGCAACGCGGCCTCCGCGATCGCGACCGGGGCCTGTTCCGCGATCAGTCCCCGGTCGATCTCGTGCAGGATCTTCAGGCGCTCTGCCTGTTTGGCGAGCGCCTCCTGTGTCTGGGCGTTGTTGATGGCGACCGCGGCCTGGTCGGCGAAGCTCTGAAGCAGAGCAACCTCAGCCTCTGTGAACGCTCGGGGCATTGGGCTTCCCACCGAGAGCACGCCGATGACCTTCCCCGCCACCCGCAGCGGCACCGCGAGGCCCGCGATGATCCCGACCGCGGCGTTCCGCTCGCGGATCTCCGGGTTCGGCTCGAACCGGGCGTCGGTGCGGATATCCGAGGTCCACATCGGACGTCCCTCGACGGCGGCCCGCCCGATGAGGCCCACGCCGGCCGGCACGACATCGTGGTTTCCCGCGTACTCTTTGGCCCGACCCCCGAGCGCGATCGCGTTGAGCGCGCCATCCGGCTGGAGGAGGCGGATGGCCGAGCCGCGCACGCCAAGCAGGCCGAGAACGCTGTCGGCGATCCGCTCGCCCACGGTCGTCAGGTCGAGGCTCTCGTTGACGAGACGGGCGACGCGGGCCAGTTCCTCGGACTCACGTTGCCGCCGGACGACCTCAGCGTGCAGCTCGGCTCCGCTCGCCGCTTGCGCGCGGGCGGCCTCGAGCTGGCGCTCGAGGTCCGCCACCGTTTCCCGCAGCCGGGCGATCTCAGCCTCGGGCGTGGGGGCGGAAGCCGGCTCCATGCGCTTGGTTAGACGACCCGTCTGCGAGGTGTGGGGAAGCCCCGAAGAGCCTTGACATGGGCGAACGTCTTTATCTCAACGCAAGTTGTCATCTTCTGCCCTCGGCGAGAACCCGCGAGCGCTAGCGAAGTCTATGGTGCCACGGCGGTGACGCCGTGGCGCGGCGAAATCGGCTCCGCGAGATTGTTCTCGTCCCTCTCTGGGTGGCAGCGGGGCTTTCGGGCCGACCGGCCGGAACCCAGCCAAGCCGACGCTGGCCCCGACGGAGCCTTCGCCCGCGGGCGCCGGCCCCTCGATACGGTGTACTGGGGGCCCGGGTACGAAGACGACGAGATCCGCCAGGCGCTCGACAGCCGTCGGCGCGCGTCACGAGCGCGTGTCGCCCCCGGAGATCGTCGAGCGGACGGCCGGCGCGATTCACGAGGGTCTCGTGGTCGGCTGGTTCCAGGGGCGGCACCGCGTGGCCTCACCTCGTCGTCCGCGAGAAGAACCCGCTCTATCACCGCCTCGTCGAGCGCGTCTCGCAATCGGCCCGTTCTGGGTCGCGGGGCCACCGGGGAGAACGCCGGTCTGAGGCACGAAGAGCAGATGACTCGTGCGGTCCGTCAAGACCCGCTTGTGCGAGCTGAAGCCATGCGGTTACCCGCGTTCGGGGATTCGCGTCGCGTCTGAATGCGCGGTCGCGACCGCGGGCAGCGGCGGCTTGCCGAGCACCAGGTCGGCCGCTTTCTCCGCGATCATCAGCACGCAGGCGTTGATGTTGCCCGAGACCAGGTCGGGCATGGCCGAGGCATCGGCGACGCGGAGTCCCTCGACGCCGCGCACGCGCAGCGCTGGATCCAGCACCGCGTCCTCTCCGACGCCCATCGCACAGGTGGCGCACGGATGATGGGCGGTGATGGCGGTGCGGCGCACGAACGCGTCGATCTCGGCGTTGGTACGGCACTCGGGCCCTGGCGCCGTCTCGCGACCTCGGAAAGGATCGAGCCCTGTCCGGCTCGCAATGTCGCGTCCAAGCTTCACGCCCTCGCGGATCGTGTGGACGTCGTTCTCGGTGGCGAGGAAATTCTGCGCGATGCGCACGGGAGCGCCCGGGTCCGCCGAGCGCAGCCGCACGGCGCCCCGGCTTTCGGGATGGAGCATCACCGGGCGGAGCCCGAAGCTGTCCTCGTAGGCCGGCGTAATGCCCGGGAACCACGGATGCGCGCGCGCCGGCGCACCGCGGAATAGAAACTGGATGTCGGGCACCGCGAGCTCGCGCCGTGTCTTGAGAAAGGCGTGCAGACGGCTCGGCAGCACGGTCCCCGGCCCCGTGCCGAACACGTAGGCGCGGATCATGTTGACAGCCGTGCGGTCGAGACGCATCTCTGCGTGGAAGGGGCCGCGGCCCCGACGGGCATAGTGCACGTCGACGGAGAGATGATCCTGTAAATTCTTGCCGACGCCCGGCAGATGTACCGTTGGCGCGATGCCGACAGCGCGGAGATGGTCCGCCTCACCGACGCCCGACAGCATGAGCAGCTGCGGCGTGTTGAACACGCCGCCGGCGAGCAGCACCTCGCGTGTGGTCGACGCCCGATGGAGGTGGCCGTTTCTGGCGTACTCGACGCCCGTCGCTCGCGTCCCCTCGAGGATCACCCGGGTCGCGAGCGCGTTCGTCTCGACCGTGAGGTTGGGCCGGCGCATGGCCGGCCGCAGAAAGGCCACGGCGGCGCTGCAGCGGCGGCCGTTCCGGATGGTCCACTGACTGCGACCAAAACCCTCCTGCTCCTTGCCGTTGTAGTCCTCGGTGAACGGCCAGTCGGCCTCTTGCGCCGCATCGAGCCAGGCGTCGAACAGGGGATCTCGATTGCGGGAATCGATGACGCTCAGCGGCCCGCGGCCGCCGCGCCAGGTGTTCTCGCCCTTCTCCCAGCTTTCGCAATGCTTGAAGTAGGGGAGGACTTCGGCATACGACCAGCCACGGCAGCCGTTCCGGGCCCACCGGTCGTAGTCGCCGCGGTGACCGCGCACGTAGGCCATCACGTTGATCGAGGAGCTCCCGCCGAGCACCTTCCCGCGCATCGCCTCGATCCGGCGATTGTCCAGCCGGGGCTCGGGTTCCGTGTCGTAACCCCAGTCGAACATCCGGTGCTCCCAGAGCTTGCCGAGCCCGATCGGGATGTGGATCAAGGGATTCGTATCGCGCCCCCCGGCCTCCAGGAGCAGCACGCGGACCGATGGATCGGCGGTGAGCCGATACGCGAGCACGCAACCCGCCGATCCCGCGCCGACGATCACGTAATCGTAGGTCACCGCGTGAGCCTCGCCGCTGGACCCGCTCCCCGCAGCCTGGGCTCCAGCACGTCCCGCAGGGCATCGCCCAGCAGATTGAAGCCCAGCACGACGATGAATATGGCGAGACCGGGGAAGATACCCGCCCACGGGGCCTTTGTTATGTGCCCCTGGGCAGCGGCCGTAAGCATGCCACCCCAGCTGGGGACATCCGGCGGAACGCCGACCCCGAGGAAGCTCAGCGAAGCCTCGAGGATGATGGCAAAACCCAGGTAATAGGTGGCCAGGATCAGATAGATGGCCAGACAGTTGGGCATGATGTGTCGCACGATGATGCGTGCCGAAGGAGCGCCGATGGCCCTGGCGGCCACCACATACTCCATCTCCTTCACGGACAACACCTGAGACCGGACCGTGCGGACCACCGGAGCCAGCATTCCGATGACGATCGCGATGATGACGTTGTTCAGGGAGGAACCGAGCACGGCCATGATGGCCAGGACGATGATCAGGCCCGGAACGGCCATCATCGCGTCCACGACGCGCTGCACGACGAGGTCGACCAGGCGCCCGGCGTACGCGGACACCATGCCGACGACGAACCATCCGGTTACCCCGATCAAGACCGCGCCGAGCCCGACGTACAGCGAGATCCGCGCGCCGTAGATGATCCGGCTCACGATGTCTCGCCCCACGTGGTCGGTCCCCATGGGATAGGCCGGCCCCGGCGCCACGTAGACCGGGACTCGATTGTCGGCCTCTCTGATGATCTGGCGCGGATCGTAGGGCGAGATCAGAGGAGCCAGAAGAGCCGTCGCGACCAGCGCCAGAACGATGAGGCCCCCCAGGGCGCCGAGGGGCTTTCGTCTCGCGAACCTGGCCACCGCGATCCAGGGGGCCGCGCGCGCGGGCGACTCGGTGCGAGTCTCGAGAAGGGGGCTTGCGACCACCGTCTCCCGGCCCGCCATCATCCCGTCCTCGCGCGCCATCGCGTTACTGGTAGCGGACTCTGGGATCGAGCACGCCGTACGACAGGTCGACCATCAAGTTCAGGATCAGGACGACCGCGGCGATGAGGAGGACGATGGCCTGCAGCACGATGAAATCCCTGTGGATGATGCTGTCGATCAGCAGGGTTCCCATACCCGGCACGACGAAGATGGACTCGACGATGATCACGCCGCCCAGGAGCCGGGCGAACTGATATCCCGAGACGGTCAAGACCGGCAGGAGCGCGTTCTTCAGCGCATGCCGTCCGATGACTCGAAGCTCGACGAGGCCTTTGGCCCGAGCGGTCCTCAGGTAATCCTCTCGCATCACCTCCAGCATCGAGGAGCGCGTCACCCTGGCCGTGAAGGCGAGATCGTTGAAGGCGAGCGTCAAAGCCGGGAGGATCAGCTGCTGCAGATTGAGAAGAGGGTCATCCCACAGCGTGGCGTAGCCCAGCGGAGGTAGCCACTCGAAGAAGGTTGCGAACGCGTACACGATGAGGATGCCGAACCAGAACGTCGGGAGCGCAATGCCGATGCTGGAGAAGATCCGGCTGAGATAGTCCAGGCCGGTGTCCTGCTTCACGGCGGAGATGACGCCCAGCGGAACCGCCGCACAGATGGCCAACACGATCGCCATGACCGCCAGCTCCATGGTGACGAGAAACCGGCCCTTCAACTGGTTCCAGACCGGCGTCTTGTACCACAAGGACGTGCCCAGGTCCCCCCGGAGGACATTCGTGAGCCAGCTCGCGTATTGCACGTAGATCGGCCGGTCGAGGCCGAGCGTCTGTCGCAATTGCTGGAGCTGTTCTGGCGAGACCGCACCGCTGTCGCCTTCGCCGCCGGCCAGAATCGTCAAGGCGGGATCGCCGGGGACGATCCAGAAGAGTGTGAACACGAGGATCGTCGCCACCAGCAGTGTCGGGATGAAGAGCAGCGCCCTTCGTAGCGCGTACTTTCCCATAGGGTCTTCTTCTATCGATCAGTTTCGCGGCAGTGGGGCCTCGGGATCCCACCAGATATGCTCGAAGTGCTTTACGATCTGCTCGGATCCGGGGACGTGAAAATTCTGGAGGCGATAGTCCATCATGCCTCCCGAATATCCCCAGACCAGTGGCACCACGTGGCTCTCCCCGCCTCGCAAGATCTCCACCGCCTCCTTGAACAAGCGGAGCCGCTTCAGCGGCTCGAGCTCTTTCGCCTGGGCCTGGATGATCTCGCTCAGCCGGGGGTTTCGCCAGCTGTCGGGATTCTTCTGGCCGCCAATGACCAGAAAGTGCTGGTTCAGATAGTCGGCCGGATCGAGAATGATGACGCCGGACGAGTCCATCGAGGCGTGATGCGTCCCGCGGATGATGCGGTCGACCTGGGTGGCTCGATCCACGGGCTCGAGCGTGAGGTCGATGCCGAGGCTCTTCCTCAGCTGCTCGGCGAGTACCTCACCGGTCCGGACGGCCAGCGGGACGTTTCCGAGATTCAGCATGGCCTTGAAGCCGTTGGCGTAGCCGGCCGCCGCCATGAGGGTTTTCGCCTCTGCGAGATCCTGGTCTTTGGGCCGACGCCATCCCTTCGCTTGCGCGAGGTCCTCCGGAGACTCGACGATCTTTCCGCCCTTGTTGGGCAGAAACGTCCCGACTGAGCCAAAGCAGCCGAAGGGATCCGCGCACCGCACGATCTTCACCAGCTCATGCCGGTCGACGGCCAGGAAGACCGCCCGCCGGACTCTGGGATCCTGAAAGGGTGGTTTGTTCATGTGGAGGACCAGATAGTTCTGGACGGCCTCGGGGATGTAGATCGCCCGCACCCGGCCTTTGGTCTCCCGCTGCATCCGCATGGGATCTTCACTCCCGTACGAGCCGATGGTCGGTCCCTCGGTGGTATGGGCCTGGCCCACCTGCATCGCCGCGAGGCGCCGATTGTAGTCCCGGACGATCGTGAAGCTCATGCCGTCGAAATACGGCAACCCTTTCTTGAAGTAGTTGGGGTTGCGCACGTACTCGATCGAGATGTTCGGCTTGAACTCCTTGAGCTTCCAGGGCCCGGACCCGATCAGCTTGCCCGGCTTTTGCGCGTCCTCGGGCGAGAGGTTCTGCGCGACGTGCTTCGGGTACATCTTCATGTACTCCGAGGCGATATTCTCGAGAAACAAGGGGCTCGCGAACTTGATCGGCACCCTGATGGTCCTGGCGTCGATCACCTGGGCGCTCTGGTGCTCGTAGAACGCCCGCAACACCCCCGTCCGGACTCGGATGGCTTGGGGCTCGGTGATCCGGTCCAGGGAGAACTTGATATCCTCGGCGGTGACGGGCTGTCCGTCGTGCCACTGCGCCTGCCGCAGCTGGAAGGTGTAGGTTTTTCCGTCCCGACTCACCGTCCAGCTCTCGCACAGGTCGCACACGATTTCATCGGGGTTCACCGGATTGTGGTAGACGAGCCCGTTGAACTGAGGGGAAGCCGGCATGAGGCAGTCTGGAAGGGTGCCGCACGCGTGAACGTCCCACTGGCCCGGGTTGAAGCCGGTGATGCCGCGAAGGACCATCTTCTGGTACCTTCCCCGGGCGACCCAATCCGGCGGCCAGGGAAAGGTGAAGGTCTGTCCGTCCGGGGATGGCGTCTGCGCGGCGGAGGGTGTGGGGACCACGCTGATGATCATGAGGAGCAACATGAATGATCTGAAGCGCGTCATGATTGTGCCTCCGTGGTCGTTGTGACCCTCAGCCATTTCTCTTCGACGCCGCCAGCGACGGGCTGACGACTGGAGGATCTCGATGCCGACGTTCCAGGCTTCTCCCGACCTGCGAATGCACTATCTCGTCGACGACTTCACCGAGCCGTGGACGACGACAGACACCATCCTGCTGCTGCACGGCAATGCCGAGAGCAGTCTGGCGTGGTATGCGTGGGTCCCGCTGCTGGCGCGGCGCTTCCGGGTCGTGCGGCCGGACATGCGCGGCTACGGCGCGTCGACGCCGATGCCGCGCGATTTTGCGTGGACGCTCGACGTGATCGTCGGTGACTATGCCCGCCTCATGGACGAGCTCGGTGTTCAGCGCTTCCATCTGGTCGGTGCGAAGATCGGTGGCGTCATCGCGCGGGCGTTCGCGGCGCGCCGCCCCGAGCGAGTGAAGACGCTCACGGTGATCGGCTCGCCACCGCCGTTGCGCACGGGAGCGGAGCGCATCCCCGCGTTGACCGAGGAGTTCGAGACGCACGGCGTCGAACACTGGGCGCGGCGCACCATGGCGGGCCGGCTCGGCGAGCGGTTTCCCGCCGAAGGGGTCGAGTGGTGGATCAAGTTCATGGGCCGCACCCCGGTGTCGACGCTCGTCGGGTTCAATGCCACGATCAACTACTCGGATATCCGGGCCGATGTGCCGAAGATCGCGTGCCCCACGCTCGTGATCACCACCGACGAAAGCGGTCTCGCGTCGGTGGAGGAAACTCGCGCGTGGCAGCAGACGATCCGGAAGTCCGAGCTGCTGGTGATCCCCGGCAACTCCTACCACGTCGCGGCGAGCGACGCCGAGCGTTGCGCCCAGGCCACGCTCGACTTCATCGCGCGGCGCGACGGCGTCTAGGCGGCTCGCCCATCGACCCATGAGCTAGGCGATCTCGACGAGCTCCAGCGCTTCGCGGCTCGGGCCCTCGATCATCACCGCCCGCGTACCGCCGAGCTTGTAAGGCTCTTCGAGGAACCGGACGCCCGCGCCGCGCAGCTTGGCGACCCATGCGTCGAGGTCGGCGACGCTGAGCGCGATGTGATCGTACACGTGCCCTCGCGGGCTCACGAGCGGCCGGTCACCCTGCCGCATGTACCAGAGGAACGCCACGTCTCCGAACACGACTGCGGCCGACGGCGTCCGGAACATCCCGCCCGGCTCGAGCGCCGGAAAGGTGCTGTCGGATCCGCGCGCCACCCTGCAGGTGGCCTCGGTCAGAGGCGTCCTGCTGGTGCGCCCCGCGAACACCGGCGCGTTGAGGTGCTTCTGGTACCACAATTGCGCGCAGAACGGGTCCTCCTGGAACAGGTGCACGTGGTTGAAGCGCTCGGCCGGATGGTTGCCCGCGTATTCCACGAGGGTGTTGTCGGGACCTTGCATGTACCCGAAGCCACCCGTGCGGGTGGGCTGCACGCCTGCTGCCTTAGCCTCGGCGATCTGCGCCTTCGTCAGGCCGAGCACGCCGCCCGTGCCCGGCCAGGTGTCGCTGCTGATGAACACCGACCCGCCTTCATCCCCGGTGTAGAGCGGCAACAGCTTGACGTCCGGCCGGCCTTTGTAGGACTCGAGGCGCTGGCGCGTGTCGGTGACATGCCAGCCGAAGTGCCAGATCGCGGTCGGCGGCGCCGTCGCGGGCGCGGCGGCGACCCTGGTGAACAAGATCAGAACGTTGTTCGGGGCGGCGAGCCCCGGCAGGCCGCCCCAGCTCGCCTTCGCGGAGGTCGGGAACTGCCGGACGTAGAAATCGATCGCCGCGTCCGGATCGACGGAGTTCAGATGAAGATGATGGAAGCCCGGAGCTGGCAGCATGGCGGTCTCTCCTGTGTGCGAGGTCGCCCGATGATGTCACATCGGAGTATCATCCCGCCAGGCGACGCTTTGCCAGGGAGGATGCGGATGCCCACCAACGGTCAGACCGAGGCGCGGAAGCTGCACGACCGCTTGAAGCACCCGATCATCGACGCGGACGGACACTGGGCCGAGTTCGCGCCGCTCATGCGCGAGGAGTTCCGCCGCATCGGTGGGGACGCGGCGGTGGAGGCGTTGGCCATGGCGAGCCAGCGTATTCCCAACTCGCTCTCGATGTCCGT
>QHSV01000357.1 GCA_003221655.1 Candidatus Rokuibacteriota bacterium | reverse complement strand
GGCGACGAGCGGTTCATCGAGAATTTTGGTCGGACTGTGACGCACGAGATCGCCCGGATGGAGCGGCTTCTCGATCGGCTTCACACGCTCTCGCGGCCGGGTGGGCGGCCTCGCATTCTGATCGACTTGAGAGCGCCGATCGACGACGCGATCGAGGCCATGCGGCCGGCCTTCATCGAGAAGAACGTCGTTCTGTCGGCGGCGACGGGCCAGTCGCCGTGCGTGATCCTCGGCGACCACTCGGAGCTCGAACAGCTCTTCCTGAATCTGCTCATGAACGCGCACGAGGCCTGTCCGGCGGGCGGCATGACACGAGTCGAGCTCGCGACCACCGCCGGTCGTGTTATCGTCGCTGTCGTGGACACCGGCCCGGGCGTTCCGGCCGAGCTGCTGGAGCGGGTCTTCGATCCATTCTTCTCCACCAAGGAACGCGGCTCCGGCCTCGGCCTTGCGATCTGCGCGTCCATCGCCCAGACGCACGCCGGCCGGCTCCAGGCGGCGAATCGTGAGGTCGGCGGCGCCGTCTTTACGATCGACTTTCCGCTCGCCGCCACGGCGACGCTGCCGGTGTCGACATGACCACGGTCCTCGTCGTCGCGTCAGACGAGGCGCTGCGGGCCCGCCTGGTCGCCGCCCTCGGCGACCATTCGGTGTTCGTCGCCCTGGGCGACACCGAAGCCTTGAAAACGCTGCGGCTCATCGACATCGACGTGATCCTGCGCGGCGGCCCGGGCTTGGCGCGAGGCCTCGAGGCGTTCGTTGCCCGCGTGAAGGAGATTGCGCCCTCCGCACTGACGGTCGCAATCGGTGCCACGGGCGACGAGGTGGAAGTCGCGGACTTCTCGCTCTCCGCGACCTTCACTCAGCGCGAGCTCGACGGCGCGCTGCGCCACGTGACCGATAAGCTCCGCCTGACGCGCGAGATCACTGCGCTGCGCTCGAGCCTCGCGCCGGAAGGGCCGGGGACAGCGACCGGCCCGGACCAGCCGTGGGAGGGCGCTGCGTTCGCCCGCGTGCTCAAGGAGTTCACGCGCGCGTTCGCGGCGGGCTTCGACCTGCCGCGGGCGCTCGAGATGTTCCTGGACGCGATCGGCGAGCTCGTCCGGCCCACGCGGATGGCCCTCCTGATGCCGAGCGCCGACGCCCAGGAATACCGCGTGGTCACTCACCGGGGGCTGGCGCCCCAGATCGCGGAGTCGGTGCGCCTGCCCGCCGACCAAGGGCTGGCTCGGTGGATCGCTGCGCAGGGTCGGCCGGCCCGGCTCCCCGATCTCGCCGACCCGGAGATCGCGCGCGAGCTGAAGCTGCTCCAGAGCGTCCTCGCCGTCCCGCTGCTCGCCCACGGAGAGCTCGTCGCGATCCTCACCGTCGGTCAACCCGTCGTCGGATCGACCTACGGGCGAGGCGAGACCGAGACGCTCTTCGACCTCGCCTCGCACCTGGCCACGGCCATCCGCGATATCGCGCTCCACAACCAGCTCGAGCGCGAACAGCAGTTCAGCGAACGCATCCTGGCTCACATGTCCAGCGGCGTCATCACCATCGGGCGCGACCAGCGAATCGGCACCATCAACCGCCGGGCCGAGGAGATATTGCAGCTGTCCGCGGCCGAGGTCGTCAAGGAGGACCTGCGCGCGCTCCCCTCGCCGCTGGGCGACATGCTCTTCGACACGCTGCGGACCGGCCGCGCGGCCGGCCGGCACGAAATCCAGCTCGCTCTCCGCGGCCTCTGGCTCGAAGTCTCCACCTATCCCGTCCGCGGCGAAGACGGCACCCCGCTCGGGGCCGTGCTCGTCTTCGAAGACCTGACCGCCCAGAAGGAGTTGCTGACGCAGAAGCGGCAGGTCGAACAGACCCAGCTCCTCACCCGAGTGGTCGCCCGGATTGCCGACGAGATCAAGAATCCGCTGGTGTCCATCAACACGTTCATGGAGCTGATCGGCGAGCGCTACGACGACCCCGAGTTCCGCAGGCATTTCTCGTCGGTCGTCCGCCGCGACGTTCGGCGGCTGGTGGAGGTCTTCGAGAAACTTGCGGGGCTTGTGACGGAAGGTGAGCTAAACTTCACCACCGTGGACGTGCACACGGTGGTCGATGATGTCGTGACCGCGATCGAATTGGTCGACGAGGTACCGGCCAGGCCGCTTCAGCTCGACGTCACGCGAGAGACGACGCCGCAAGTCGTGAAGATCGATCCGGCTCAGCTCAGGAAGGCGCTTTCCTACCTCATCTGGTACCTCGCTCACAACTCACCCCCGGATCAAGCGCGCGTGTCGGTCTCCGTGGCCCGGCACTCCGAGCGGGAGGACGCTGAGAGCGTACGGGTCCTGGTCGGCTCGCGCACGGCGTCGGTGGCGCCCGAGAAGCTCCAGCGCGTCTTCGACCCCGTGCAGATGGTTCAGGAAAGCCTGATCGACGTGGGGCCGGCCGTCAGCCAGCGTCTCGTCGAGGCCGTGGGCGGCCAATTGACGGTCCGGCAGGGCCGCCACGAGCTCCACTTCCTGGTGACGCTGCCGCTCGCGACCTCATGAGCGCGGCGACGACCACCGCGCTCGCACGCGTGCTCGTCGTCGACGACGAGTTGGGTCCTCGCGAATCGCTCCGCATGCTGCTGAAGCCCGCCTACCAGATCCAGACGGCCGAGAACGGACGCACGGCCCTCGACCTGCTGCGGCGGTTTCAGCCCGACATCGTGATCATGGACATCAAGATGCCGGAGATGGACGGGCTCGAGCTCCTCCGTCACGTCAAGCGGGCCGACCCCTCGATCGAAGTGGTGATGATCACGGCATACGCCTCGCTGGAGACCGTGAGGCACGCGCTGACCCACGGCGCCTTCGAGTACCTCATCAAGCCCTTCTCGCGCCAGGACCTCGAGGACGTCGTTCACCGCGCGCTGATGCGCCGCCAGGCGGACCTTGGCGCCCGCGGGCAGGTCGCGCGGCTCGTGGAGGAAATGCGGAATCTCTCGGCCAAGACCCGCGAGCTCGAGGAAGCGGCGCGGCGCGAGGCGGTGGAGCCGTCGCTCCGGGTCACGCAGCTCTCGATCCTGCGCGAAATCTCGCGGACGATCGTCGGCGAGCTCGATCCACAGCGTGTGACGGTCGCCGTCACCGAGCAACTCCGGATGGCGCTCGGCTACGACGGCGTCGCGATCGTCCCCGAGCCGCCGACAGGCCTCGACAGGGCCGACGCCGCGGTCATGGCCTGCGCTATCCAGGACGGGCAGGGGCCGCTCGGGCACCTCGTCATCGACAACCGGCCGTCCCGACGCGCGATCGATCCCCGGGAGCGCGAGCTCCTCGAGATGCTTTCCGAGTACCTGGCCATCGCGCTGCGGAACTCCCGTCTTTACGGCGAGATCGCCGACACGAAGCGGTCCCTCGAGCAGCTCATTGCCTCCGCCGGCGACGCCATCATCGCCCTCTCGCCGGAGGACTGCATCGAAGGCTGGAATCCCGCGGCCGAGCGCATCTTCGCCCTCGCGGTCGCGCAGGCCATCGGCCGGCCGATCACTGACGTGCTCCCGCGCGGCGACTACGCGGAGGCCAGGCGACGGCTCGCCGACGGCAGGCCGATGCATGCATTCGAGACGACGGCGACCGCAGGGCAGCCTCGGCCGGCGGAACTGGCAGTGACGCTGTCGGCCCTGCACGGGCGCCACGGCGGGCTCGAGGGGTTGATCGCGATCGTCCGCGACATCACGGCGCAGCGCGAGGTCGAAAAACAGCTCCGCCAGTCGGAGAGGCTGACCGCCCTCGGGCAGCTCGCGGGCGGCATCGCGCACGACTTCAACAACCTCCTCCAGGCGATCCTCGGCTACGCCCAGCTCATGAAGCAGAACCCGCGGGACGCCGAGTTCGTGGCGCGCTCGCTCAACATCGTCGAGGCGGCCGCGGTCGACGGCTCCGAGACGGTGCGGCGGATCCAGCAGTTCGCACGCCTGCGCCCCGACGAGCAGTTCGTGGGCGTCGACGTGAACCAGATCGTGCACGACGCGGTCGCGATCGTCCGCCCACGCTGGGAGGAAAAGATCGCGCGCGACAACCGGCCACTCGACCTCCGGCTCGACCTCGGCTCGATCGAGACCATCAACGGCCGGCCGGCGGCGTTGAGCGAGCTCATGACGAACTTGATCCTCAACGCGCTCGACGCCATGCCCGACGGCGGCACCCTGACGATCACCACCCGCGGCGAGCCCAGACAGCAGATCACGCTGACGGTGGCGGATACCGGTATCGGCATGCCGGAGCCGGTGCGCCGGCGGATCTTCGAGCCATTCTTCTCGACCAAGGGAGAAGGCGGGTCAGGACTCGGCCTGTCGATGGTCTACTCGATCGTGCGTCGGCACGGAGGCGAAATCCGCGTGGAGAGTGAGCCGGGGCGCGGCGCGACCTTCACGCTCACCTTCCCGGTTGCCAGCGAGCCCGTCGGCGCAGAGCCGGAGGCGGCCCTGCCCCGGGCACGCCGCCCGGCGCGGGTCCTGCTCGTCGACGACGATCCAAAGGTGCTCGGCACCCTGACCGAGATACTCAGAAGTGTGGGCCACACGGTGACGGCCGCGGCCAGCGGCGCCGCAGGCGTTGCGGCCTACGGGCCGGGGCGCTTCGACGTGGTGTTGAGTAATCTCGGCATGGCCGGCATGAATGGCTGGGAGCTGGCCGAACGCCTCCGCCGGGTCGATTCGGAGGTCGTGATCCTCTTCATCACGGGCTGGGGCTTACGCGACGAGGAACACGGCCGGCTCAAGATGCTCAAGATCCGCAAGTGTCTCTTCAAGCCCGTGCGTCCAGGCGAGCTCGACGCAGCGATTCAGGACGCCCTCGCCGCCGTCTGACGGGACGACGAACAAGCGACGACCGCGCGTCAGGCGCGCTTCATCGGGCGGCCGCAGCAGATCTTCTGCGCCATCGCAACCTTCCCGCACTTCGCGCATCGAAATCCGGCCATCTCTCCTCCCCGCCGTCCGTGCCTACAGCCGTTCGATGATCGTGGCGATGCCCTGACCGAAGCCGATGCACATCGTCTGGAGGCCGTAGCGCTTGCCCGTCCGCTCCAGCTCGTGCAGCAAGGTCGTCATGAGCTTGCCGCCGGAGCAGCCGAGGGGATGGCCGAGGGCGATGGCCCCGCCGTTGACGTTGACGCGGCTCATGTCCGGGTGAAGCTCACGCTCCCACGCGAGGACGACCGACGCGAACGCCTCGTTGATCTCGATCAGGTCGATCTGTTCGAGCTTCATGCCGGCCTTCCGCAGCACGCGCTGGGTCGCCGGGATGGGCCCGGTCAACATGATGGTCGGGTCCACGCCGGCGAGCGCCGTAGCGACGACGCGGGCGCGCGGCTTGAGCCCGAGCGTCTTCGCCCGGTCGATGGACATGAACATCAACGCGGCGGCACCGTCCGAGATCTGCGAGGAGTTCGCGGCCGTCACCACACCGTCGGGCTTGAAGGACGCGGCGAGCGCGGCCATCTTCTCGCGATTCACCGGGACACGGACGCCCTCGTCGATGGCGAAGACCGAGCCGTCGGGGAGCGTCACCGGGACGATCTCCCGCTGGAAGCGCCCTTCGGTGATGGCCCGACCGGCCTTCTCGTGACTCCGCGCGGAGAACTCGTCCAGCGCCTCCCGCGTGAGGCCCCATTTCTCGGCGATCATCTCGGCCGAGATTCCTTGCGGGACGATGTTGAAGCGCTCCTGGAGCTTCGGTGAGAGCGGCCCGTCGCCGGGGCCCATGGCGTTCGAGCCCATCGGCACCCGCGTCATGTGCTCGATCCCGCCCGCGATGACGACGTCGTACTGGCCCGCCATGACGCCCATCGCCGCGAAGTTCGCCGCCTGCTGACCGGAGCCGCACATCCGGTCGAGGGTCGTGCCGCACACCTCCACCGGGAGGCCGGCGATCAGCGCCGCGTTGCGCGCGATGTTGAATCCCTGTTCGCCGAGCTGATCCACGCAGCCCAGGATGACGTCCTCGATCTCCGCCGGGTCGACCTTCACGCGCGCGACCAGGTCCTTCAGCACGAGCGCGGCCAGGTCGTCAGGACGGATACCCGAGAGCTTACCGCCCTTTCGCCCCACGGCGGTGCGCACAGCCCCAACGATGACCGCATCCCTCATGGCGAACCTCCTTGGCGAACGAACAATAATTCATCTTACCGGCTCGCCCGGGATGGTGCAAACAGCCGCCGGAGTGCGGCCGTGGGTCAGGTTGACGGGCGCGGTGGGGCTCGAAGGGACCCGTTCCTGGCACGCGGCGACGGGAGTAGAGCGCGACCCCCACCGCGCCCGTCAACCTGACCCACGGCCGCGCACTGGCCGCAGGCGGGATGGATCATGAGACCCGGCGCTTGACCTGGTCCGCCAGCTTGCAGAACGCGCAGATCGTCCCGGTCGTCACCTGGCCGCAGCGAAGGCACTCGTTGAGGGCCACGGCCTCCGCGCGCTCGAAGGCGGGCCGCGCCCGGTCGAGGAAACCGAAGAGGAAGTTGTGCTTGGCGCCCGGCGAGGCGTCCTCCATCCGGCTCAGGATTTCCTTGTGGGCGATCGAGGTCGCCCCTTCGGCGAACGGGCATTCCTCCACGATGTAGTCGATCTTCCGGAGGAACGCGAAGGCGGCGGTCTCGCGCTCGGACAGCCGATAGAGCGGCTTGACGCGCCGCACCAGCTTCGGATGCGTCGACGCGAGCGCGGGAGACTGGCGCGGCAGCGCATCGGTCTGCCAGTGCATCACCGAACCGAAGAGCGTCGCCGCCTCGTCGTCGAGGTTGTGGCCGGTCGCGACCACCGGGATCCCGTGTGCGAGCGCCACACGGTTCATGAGGTAGCGCTTGGAGAGGCCGCAGCCCGAGCACGGCGGCCGCCGCGTGACTTCTTTGATGACCGGGACGGGCGCCCCCACCTCGTCGCGGACAGCGGTCACCATCAGCGGGACGTCGCGCGCCGCGGCGAATCTCTCGCACTTGGCCTTCGACTCGACCGAGTAGTCGAAGATCCCGAGGTCCAGGTAGAGCCCGGTCGTTCGGTACCCTTCGTCGATCAGCACGTCCCAGAGCGCCAGCGAATCCTTGCCGCCGGAGACGGCGACCAGCACGAGCTCGTCCTTCGTGAACATCCGGTGCTTCCGGATGGCCTCGCGGACCTGATTGCGGAAAAACTCGAGGAAGTCCGGCGCGCAGAATGCGGCGTTGTGACGCCGCAGCTCGAGAACGGCGGGCTCACCGCACTTGCGACACTTCATCGTGGATCGTTCTGACTGCCGCCGGACATCACGGGCCGTAGCTCGATGGTAGCGTCGTCGTGCACGACCTGATCGGCCGTGATGAGGTCGTCGCCACAGATCACCAGCACCGTCTCGGGCAGGATGTCGAGCTCACGCAGGATGTCCTTGACCCGGCGGTTGCCGGTGACGGCGACTTCCCGGCGCGGGTTTCGCAGGATGACTTTC
>QHSV01000356.1 GCA_003221655.1 Candidatus Rokuibacteriota bacterium | reverse complement strand
GGTGTCGGGGTGCCGGCCGGGGCGGTCTTCGACACGATGGAGCTGCAGAAGGATCCGAGCTTCGAAGAGCGCGGCATCATGCAGGAGATGGAGCACCCGAACGGGAAGTTCAAGATGCCGACCTGGCCGGTGCGGGTCGACGGCAAGCCGGCGCGGCTCAAACCCTCGCCGCTCTTGGGTCAGCACGGTGCCGAAGTGCTGAACGACTGGCTCGGCATCGGCGCCGACGAAGTCGCCACCTTGAAGAAGGAGGGCGTGCTGTAGAGGTTCTGACTAGACCACCCGGATCGACTGGCGCAGGTCGCGCGCGAAGATATCCTTGGGAATCATCGCGTGGACGCCCTGGTTCACGTCGACGACCTGCGTGATACGGAAGTTCACGGCCATGCTCGCGAGGCCGTAGGCGTCGTGGCGGGTGAGATTCGCCCGACGGCTCAAGAACGCGATGGTGTTGCGGAGCGCGATGCGGAACGCCTCATTCAGGTCGCGATGGACCCCGAGCGCGATCCAGTGCGTGTCCGTTTCCGCGAACGGCCACTCCCAGCCCGGACGCTCGTGGAGCTGCACCTGGACGCGGACCTCTTGCATGCCGGTCTCGAGCGCGGTGAGGTTGACCTCGCCGTCCCCTTGAAGCGCGTGTGAATCGCCCGTGAAGATCTTGCCGCCCGGTTGCCACACGGGGATGTAGAGGGTGCTGCCTTCCTGCAGCTCCTTCAAATCCAGGTTGCCCGCGTGCTGTCCGGGCGCTACCGAGCTGACAACGCCGGGTGCGATGCGGCCCACTACCTCACGATCCTCGGGTGCCGCCACGCCGAACGTGCCCTGGAAGGGCCCGAGCGGCAATGTGATCGACGGCGAGAATTTCGCGACCTTCCGCGCCGTGTCGATGTCGATGAACCGGATCGAACCCTCGGGGAATTCGTCGGGAAGCGCGCCGGTCTTGAGCTCGCCAGGATTGTTGAGATTGGCACCCCACTCGAGCGGCGTGAGCTTGAGGAATCGCACGGCGAGCATGTCGCCCAGCCGCGCGCCCTTGACCCCGACCGGTCCGACGATCGAGTGTGGCCCCTTGCCGGGGTTGTCCCGTCGCCACTGGGCAAGCTGCGCGATGGAGACGCCCGGCTGGAACCGGTTCGTGAAGTGCGTCCACGTGTTTGGATAGACCACCGTGTCGCCGGAGTCGATCTGGAGGATGTCCGTGCGCGTTCCGTCGAACGTGCCGAGCCGAACCGTCTCCTGACTCGACTCGACGACGTGTGTGCGGCCACCGGACGCGGCGCTGGCGCCGCTACTACGCAGTGTCGAGCACGCGGCGAGAAGACTCGTGGGCGCTATCGCGGCCAGGAGACCGAGAACGCCCCCGGCGCCCACCAGACGCCGGCGAGAGACGCGGTAGGTCGCCGCATACGGCTGCAGCGCGTCCTGGTTCAACTCGTCCATGTTCTCGAGTCGGTCCCGCGTGGCCCCTGCCAGCGCCGCGTCGACCGCATCCGGCTCGACCATGTACTGGCGACCGCCGTCGTCGCCACATCCGAGCAGGCCACCACAAGGCCGAAATCGCTCGCTCTTGTTGTTGCTCATGTCGGGTCTCCGGCTCGCTGGCCACTTAGTCGACTGTGCGGCCGACCCATCGCCGGCCTTCATCCTGTGACGTCGGAATTACTGCATCCCGGGGGGAGGCAAGTCAAGACCTGCATGGGGTGGCAGAGAGGCCAGATGCGCTATGCTTCAGGCCGTGTCCCGTGTCGTCCTGATCAGCCTCGACGGGTTCGCGTCCTTCTACTGGACCGACCGCCGCGTGCGCATGCCGACGTTGCGCCGCCTCGCCGACCGGGGCGTCGTGGCGCGGCGTATGGAGTGCGTGTTCCCCAGCACCACCTGGCCGACTCACGCAAGCATGGTGACGGGGGTACGCCCCAATCGCCACGGGGTCGTGGCGAATTACGTTCTCAACCGTGAGTCGGGACGCGCGGAGGATCTCACCGGCGATCCCATCTACGACGCGGATCGGCTGCTGCGGGCGCCGACGGTGTACGACGTCGCCCATGCCGCCGGCCGGCGGACGGCCGCGGTCGACTGGCCGTGCACCCGCCGGGCCGCTGGCCTCGATTTCAACCTGCCGTTCTTCAAGGATCAGCGTGTCTTCGAGAGCGCGACCCATCCGGACGTCTGGCGCGAGCTCAGTGCTCTCGGCCTTCCGGTCGACCGACTGGGCGAGTGGTCGCAGCTCCCGAAGCGCTTTCTCCGGGACGACGTGGTGGCCGACGTGGCGGCCCACGTGCTGCACCGCCACGCCCCCGATCTGCTCCTTGTGCACTTCCTCTGCGCCGATAGCTTCCAGCACCTCTACGGTCCTCGGTCACCGGAGGCGTACTGGGCTCTCGAGTACGTGGACCATTGCGTGAGCCGCGTACTGGCCGCGCTCCCCACCGGCGCCCTCGAGCGGGACACCGCGGTGCTCGTGGTCTCCGACCACGGCTTCCTACCTTCCGATCGGGAGATCCGTGTCAACGTGCGGTTGCGCCAGCTGGGGCTCTTGAAGGTCGACGCCGAAGGGCGGATCGGTGACAGCCGGGCCCGCTTCGTCACCAACCACGGCGCCGGCTACGTCTACGTCCTCGACCCGGCCGGTCGCCCATCGCTCGTCCGAGATCTCACGTCCGAGCTTGCCGGCCTCGAGGGCGTGACGGGCGTCTGGGGCGTGTCCGACTACGCCGGTCTAGGACTCCCGGTCCCGGACGAGAATCCCATGATGGGCGAGCTCGTGCTCGAGGCCGCCGAGGGCTATGCCTTTGGGGACGAGGCCCGTGGCGACGACCACGTCGGTCCACCTCGATATCGCGGCAACCACGGCCACCGACCGACCCATCCCGACAATGGCGCGTTCTTCCTGGCGGCCGGCGCCGGCGTCCGGCAGGGCGCCGAGCTCGGAACCATCATGAGCCGCGACGTGGCCCCGTCGGTTGCCCACCTGCTCGAGGTCAAGCTCGGTGACGTGGAGGGGAAGTTGATCGTAGACGCGCTCGGCTGAGACGCGGCGTCACGACCTCTTCCACACGAGCAGCTCACTGTCGCTGATCGAGAGCGTCGTGCCGAGCTTGTCGCACCGGCGCACGATCTGCTCGACCGCCTCCTTGTCCTGGCGCGGGTCACAGACATAGGTTTCGTTGCGTTCGTTGTGGCGCACCATCGAGAACGCGACTTCCACGAGCGCCGTGTCGTCGAAGGTGAGGCGGGCCAGCATGCCGACCCAGTCACCGTGTGCCCGCCCGTCATGCCCGGTGTGGAAGGAGAAGCTACCGAGGCCGTAGAAAATCGGCTTGCCCTGATACATCTCGACCGCGCATGCGTAGTGGGGTCCGTGCCCCATGACGACGTCGGCGCCGGCCTCGATCGCCGCGTGGGCGATCTCGACCTGGTAGTCGAGGACGTCCTCGGAGAGTCCCCAGTGATGGGAGGCGACCACGATGTCAGCCCCGGTGCGCAGCGCGCGCAGATCGCCCGTGAACTCGGCGAGCGACTTGGTGTCCGCCCACGTGATGATCGCGGGGGGAAGGCCGGGACGGTTCGCGGGCGGGATGCCGGCGCGCCGCGTCTGGAGCATCGGCTCGTACGCGGTGCGTCCCGTGAGGACGGCGACACCGGGGCCGTTGTCGGTGGCCTCGTGGCCGGTGGCCCAGTAGACGGAGGTCCGTTGGACGAAGCCGAAACGCAGACCCTCGTGGATGACGATGGCCGGGGCGCGCGCGGCCTTACGATTCAGTCCCGCTCCGGTGCACGGAATGCGGATGCCGTCGAGCTGCCTGAGCGACGACCGGATCGCCTCCTCGCCGTAGTTCACGTTGTTGGCGTTGCCGACCGCGCGAAACCCGCCGATGACGAGGGCTTGGGCGGAGGCGAGCAGAGCATAGAAACCCTCGCGTTCCACCGGGTGTCCTGCGGCGGGCTCGTAGAAGCAGCACTCCAGGTTGCCGAACAGAACATCGGCCTGCCGTAACGTGTCCTTGATGCGGGCGAACGGCACCTGGGGATCGGTGACGTTCATCAGGTTGACGTCGCCGGTCAGCATCAGCGTTCGTTTCATGGTTCACAATTCTTGTTCACGGCCGTAGCGGCCGTCTGGCTGCGCCTCAGTGCCGACCCGTGCCGCCTGGCGTGGGCGCTGGTGTCGGGAAGTACTCGGCGACCGGAATTTCGATCACACTCGGACCGTTCAATGCCAGCGCTTCCTTCATGGCGTCCGCGATCTCCTCGGGGCGCTGCACGTACATCCCGCGCGCGCCGTACACCTCGGCCAACTTGTCGAAGCGCGGATTGACGAGGTCGACCCCGATGTACCGCCCGCCGAAGTGGCGCTGCTGCTGTGCCTTCTCGGCGCCGTGGCAACTGTTGTTCAGCACGATGCTGACCAGCGGGATGCGCCAGCGCACCGCCGTGTTGATCTCCTGTGAGGTGTAGAGGAATCCGCCGTCGCCCTGCAGACTCACGGCGGGGCGATCGGGCCTGCCGAGCTTGGTCCCGAGACCGACGCAGTAGCCCATGCCGAGCCCGCCGTGCCCCGCGTAGTTGAAGAGCGTGCGCGGAACTTCGAAGTGCAGCCGGTCGTAGGCCAGTCCCGGCGCGACGCCCGCGTCGATCGTCACCATGCAGTCGCGCGGCAGGACACGGCGCAGCTCCGGGTACACCCGCTGCGGCATCATCGGAGTTCCAGTCAGGGACAGCTCGCCCTGGAGCCGCGCCTGACGGCGCGCCGCCAGCGCCGCCACCTCGCTCCGCCACGCGTCCTTGGGACGCCCCTGCGGATAGGTGTCGCGCACGGCGCGGAGCAGCTGCTCGGCCACGGCTCTGGCGTCTCCCACGATCCCAACCACCACCGGGTAGTTGCGGCCGATCTCCTGAGCGTCGATGTCCACCTGGACGATCTGCGTCTCGCGGTTGATCACGCGGTAGTCCCAGAACGTCGTCGCCTGATTGAGGCGCGTCCCCAGCGCGAGGATGACATCGGCGCGGTGCAGGGCTTCCGCCGCCTCGGCGGATCCGCGTCCTCCCGGTGGCCCGACGTACAGGTGATGGCTGTTCGGTACCGCGTCGGTGTGACCGTAGGAGGGCACGAGCGCCATGTCCAGGAGCTCCGCCAGCGCGACCGCTTCCTTGCTCGCCTCGGCGTCGATGATGCCTCCGCCCGCCAGCAGGAGCGGCCGCTGCGCCTGCGCCAGCAACGCCGCTGCGCGCTGGATGGCCTGCGGGTCACCCGCGATGCGCGTCTCCACCGCGCGGTACGCCCCCGGACGGAGCGGCTCCCCCGCGATGGTCTGATCGTCCAGGAGATCTCGCGGGATGTCCAGGAAGGCCGGCCCGCACTTGTCGGCGAGGGCAGCGCGAAAGGCGTAGTGCAGCATCTCGGGGATGCGCTCGGTCTTGTTCACCTCGAGCGCCAGCTTGGTGATGGGCTTGAACAGCCCGACCAGGTCGAACGCCTGGCTGCCGTCGCGATAGATGAAGTCGCGCGCGACGTCGCCGGCGATCACGATCACGGGCGCCCGCCCCTTGTAGGCGAGGGAGATACCCGTGACGAGATTGATGGTCCCGGGCCCGGAGGTGGTGATGCAGGCGGTGGGCTTGCCGGAGGCGCGGGAATAGCCGTACGCCATGAACGCCGCGCCCTCTTCGTGCCGGGTGTCGACGAAGCGGATGTCGCTCCGCCCGTACATCTCGGTGACGATACTGTTGGTGGTCGAGCCCACCACGCCGAAGGTGTACTCGACCCCTTCCGCGCGCAACGCTTCTAGGACGGCCTGGCCTGCTTTCATCTGTCACGTCCTCCTCACCATGGCCGGCACGAGATGCTTGATCTCGGAGCGCCGACCTGCTGCATGATAGCGCGCGTCTCGAGGCGCAACAGTTCGAGCGCACGCTCGCGCGAGAATGCCCTGAAGCAACGGCTCGCGCCGGCGGCGGCATGACCGCGTCGTGATCGTCCATGATAGGGTCGAGGAGCACCGGCAGACAAGACTGGAGCGAAGGGAGCGAGCGATGGGTATCAAGGGCATCGACCACTGGGTCATCGTCGCGGGCGATCTCCAGCGCACGCTGGACTTCTACAAAGGGCTCGGCTTCACGATCGCCTGGGAAAAACGGCCGGGCCGTCCGGACATGGCGACGATCCGAATCGCCGACGCGCAGAAGATCAACGTCCACGGACCGGACGCGCCGGCGCGCCCGGGCTACCTGGGGGCGCGGCAGCCAACCGCGGGGGGCGCCGACTTCTGTCTCGAATGGGACGGGACCGTCGACGAGATCCTCGCTCTGCTGAAGCGTAACGGCGTGGTGCCAGAGGCGGGGCCCGGACCACGCACGTGCGCGCGCGGTGTGTCGACCAGCGTTTACTTCCGCGATCCCGACGACAATCTCGTCGAGTTCACCGTCTACGACCGGCGATCCTAGTCGATCGACTCCATAGGGGCTCCGGAATTTCCACCGAACGTGTCCACCTGAGCGTCGCCGAGGCCCGCGCGCTGTCCGAGCGCGCCATGCGCGGGATCGGGTACGAGCCCGAGGAGGCCCGCATTCTCGCGGATCACGTGATCGACGCGGCCCTGTGCGGCTACGAGTACTCCGGTCTGCCGAAACTGCTCAACGTCGCCGACCACCCCCGCTTGAGGTCGCCGCGCGGCCCGATGCGCGCGCTCAAGGAGACGAGCGTGTCGGTGCTGTTCGACGGCGGCAACCAGAGCGGCATGCTGGGGATGTACTACGCGACGCGCGCCGTGATCGAGCGGGCGCACGCGCACGGCTTCGCCCTCGTCGGCGTCAACAACATCTGGATGAGTGGCCGCAGCGCCTACTACGTCGAGATGGTGGCACGGTCCGGCCTGATCGGCATCCACACGGTGGCCGCGCACCCCATGGTCGCCCCGCTGGGCGGAGCCAAGGCGGCCCTCGGCACCAATCCGATCGCCTTCGGCTTCCCGATGGAAGACGACCCACTGGTGATCGACCTGGGAACCTCCGCGTTCATGGGCACGGATCTCCAGTTCCGGCAGCGGCTCGGCATCCCGCTGCCGGAGGGCGTGGCGATCGACGAGCACGGCCGTCCCACGACGGACGCGGGGGCCGCGGGGCGCGGCGCGATCCTGCCCTTTGGCGGGCACCCCGGCGAGCGCGCGTATCGCGAGCGCGCGCGTCGCGGGCGCGAGGGCCTCGAGATCGACCGGCGCATCCACGACGCCCTGATCGCGCTCGCGGAAGGTAAGCGCGGCGCCTTCACCGGGCCCGCCGAGGACGATGACGTGGCGGTGGATGGGTAGGCATACCGCCCAGGGGACTTGCATGGAGATCTGGACCGAGCCGCAGATGGAGGCGATCCACAAGATGCTCAACCCGCGTTCCATCGCCATTGTCGGGGCGACGCCTCGCTTACAGTACGGGGGGCGATTCCTCGCCGCCGCGCTCAAAGCGCAGGACCGCGTACGCGTCTATCCGGTGAACCCAAACTACGACGAGATCCAGGGCGTGAAGTCCTACCCGAGCGTCGCCGACCTGCCGGAAGGTCCTGATCTGGTGGGTATCGTCGTCCCGTACCACCAGGTGCTCGAGATCTTGAAAGCCTGTCACGCCAAGGGAGCGGGGTCGGCCATCGTCATCTCGGCGGGGTTCGCCGAGCGCGGGGTGCCGGCGCGACGTGATCTACAGACGCAACTGGGGGCCTTCGCCCGTGACACCGGACTGCGCCTGAGTGGGCCGAATTGCCTCGGCCTCGCCAATGTCAAGGACGACATCTGGGCCACCTCGTCGTCGCGCGGGGCGAAGGGCGTGACGGGGCCGGTGGGTCTCGTCTGCCAGAGCGGGGCCACGGCGTTCGGGCCGTTCCTGGCGCGGGCCGCGGACGCGGGCGTAGGATTCAGCTACATCATCTCCACGGGCAATGAGGCGGACCTCGATTGTTCCGACTTCGCGCGGTACTTGCTCGATGACGCCGCCACCCGCGTGATCGCCGGCTTCGTCGAGGGGTTCAAGGACGCGAGCAAGTTTCTCGAGGTGGCCAAGCTCGCGGCGGAGCGCGGCAAGCCGCTCGTGATGATCAAGATCGGCCGCTCCGAGGCGGGCGCGCGGGCGGCCCGGTCCCATACGGCCGCGCTGACCGGCGCCGACAAGCTGTACGACGCGGTGTTCGCGCAGTACGGGGTCATCCGCGTGCAAGATTACGACGAGCTGCTGGAAGTCTCCCAGCTACTCGCCCATACCCCAAAGCCCGAGCATCCCGGCGTGGCCGTCGTGTCGCACTCGGGCGGGGTCAGCTCGCTCACGGCCGACATGTGCGGCCTCGCCGGGCTGGACCTGCCACCCCTCAGTGACCACGCCCGCGATGGCATCGACGGGATCCTCAAGGGGTTTGGCTGGGCGGCAAATCCAGCGGACGTTACGGGCTTTGCCAACAGCGCGTCCTTCCCGTCGATCATGGAGTACCTGCTCGATGAGCCCCAGGTCGGCACGCTGGTCATTGCGAGCGCCGGGGCCGATACCCAGGCCGAGCAGGTGATCAGTCTCCGCCAGCGCACTCACAAGGGCATCGCCTTCCTGTGGACGGGGAGCCGCAGCGAGACAGCGGGACTCGCCAAGCTGAAGCTCGCCAATATTCCCGTGTTCTATACTCCGGATACCCTGGCCCGGGGTCTCAGACGTCGGCTGGATTATCACGCCTGGCGTGACCGTCGCCTGTCCGACGGGTTCGCGGAAGCTCCCGCACTCTCGGCCGAACAGCATCGGGCCATCGGACGGTTGCGGACGGCCGCCCGTACGACCCTGTCCGAATCCGAGAGCAAACAGCTCATCGCGGCCTGGGGAATACCGGTGACGCGCGAAGTCCTTGCTTCCTCCGCCGAGGCCGCGGTCGAGGCCGCCGAGCGCCTCGGGTACCCGGTGGCGCTGAAGGTCGACTCGCCCGACATTCCGCACAAGACCGAGG
>QHSV01000355.1 GCA_003221655.1 Candidatus Rokuibacteriota bacterium | reverse complement strand
TCGCGCTCTGCCACAAGCGGATGTCCGGGGATTGCCTCGACCGGCGCGATACCGTCGTCTGCGCGCCCTGCGGCTTCAAGGGCGTCTGCCGCCACTGGCGCGCCATCCGGCGCCGTGCCTGACCCGACGCTGGTCGTCATCGGACTCGTCCTGGGCGCCGCCTTCGCGTGGCTCGTGGCGCGCTCGCACTTCGGCGCGAAGCTCGCGTCGCTCGAGGCGCTCGTCAAAGAGCTCAAGGACCAGCGGAGCACGCGGGAGGGCGACGTCGCCGCGCTCCGGATGCGCCTCGAGCAGGTACAGCGCGAGCGGGCTGAGGCCGGCACGCGGCTCGAGGCGACCCGACAGAACCTCGAGGAGCAGCGGCGGTTGCTGGACGAGGCAGGTGAGGGCCTCGCCAAGACGTTCGACGCGCTGAGCAGCAACGTCCTTCGTCGGACGAACGACGAGTTCCTGAGGCTCGCGGAAGAGCGGCTGGGCCATCGGCAACAGGAGATCGACGCCAGTGTCACGCCCCTGAAGGATGCGCTCGCACGCTACGACACGGGGATCCGGGAGCTCGAGAAGGCACGAGATCAGTCGTACGGGAGCCTCAAGACCGAGGTGGAGACGCTGGCGAACCTCAGCGAGCGACTCCGCGGTGAGACCAGCAACCTCGTGAGCGCGCTCCGCTCGCCTCAGGTACGAGGCCGATGGGGCGAGGTCACGCTGCACCGGGTCGTCGAGCTGGCGGGGATGATGGAGCACTGCGATTACGTCGAGCAGGTCACGGTCGAGGGAGAGGAGGGGCGTCTACGCCCCGACATGATCGTCCACCTGCCGGGAGGGCGCGACATTATCGTGGACGCGAAGGTGCCGCTCGCCGCGTACCTGGAGTCGGTGGCCGCAGCGAGCGACGAGGAGCGGACGGCCGCGCTGGCTCGGCACGCGAAGCAGGTCCGTGAGCACATGACGGTTCTGGCCGCCAAGGCGTACTGGGAGCAGTTCCCGGCGGCGCCCGAGCTCGTGGTCATGTTCATTCCCGGCGAGTCGTTCGTCGGCGCGGCGGCGGTCGCCGATCCCACCCTCATCGAGGACGGCATGGCGAAGCGGGTCGTCGTCTCGACGCCCACGACGCTCATCGCGTTGCTGCGCGCCATCGCCTACGGGTGGCGCCAGGAGCAGGTCGCCGTCAACGCCGAGCGGATCCGGGACCTCGGCAACCAGCTGTACGACCGTCTCCGGACGCTGGCGGGCCACTTCGACTCGCTCGGCGGGGCGCTCGGGCGTGCCGTGAACGCCTACAATAGCTTCGTCGGCTCGATGGAGACGCGCGTGCTGCCGGCGGCCCGTCGGTTCCGCGACCTCGGCGCCAGCGCTGGTGAGGAGATCGGGCCGCTCCCAGCGGTCGAACAGGCGCCGCGCCAGCCGGACGCGCCCGAATTCCCGCGCCAGCTCACGACGAGCGACGCCCCCCGCCAGGACGCCGTGTGACCCTGGATGGTATGATCGGTCCATGACGCCTCCGATCCCAATCCAGGTGTACGGAATCAACCTCCTGGTGCGTTTGATGGTCGAAGGACCCGCCGACGTTCGCGTGCACTGCCCAAAGGGCTCGCCGATCCGCTACGGCGAGGTGATCGCGCGCGGTGACGGCTTCGACGAGGGCGCCAACGCGTTCCGCGAGATGCCCGAGCTCAAGGTCGTCGTCGCCTTCGAGGAGTCGGCCGAAGAGGTCGAGGGACACTACTTCTACATCGCGGGCGAGGAGTACCGCGTCATCCGGCTCGACTCGGTCATCCTGTCCTTTCCCCACGAGTAGTCCGCCGTGGCTCGCGCGGGCGGCGCGGCAGTCAAAGCGGCCCTGTCCTGCATCGACAACGAGGAGCTGATCGAGCTCACCCGCGATCTCATCCGTATCCCCAGCGTGGTGCGGCCGGGCGACCCGGCCGCCACCGAAGCCGCCGTCGCTCGCCAGGTCGAAGTCTGGCTCGCGAAGCAGGGGTTCGACCTCGAGGTGCAGGAGATCGCGCCCGGACGTCCGAACGTGGTGGCCTGGGTGGGCGCGCGGGGAGACGGACGCAGTCTCCTGCTCGAAGGTCACACGGACGTCGTCACCGAGGGAGATCCCGCCGAGTGGACCTATCCGCCCTTCGGCGCCGAGCTGGTCGACGGGCGTATCTACGGGCGGGGAGCCGCCGACATGAAGAGTGGGCTCGCGGCGATAATGGTGGCGGCGGCCGCCATCAAGCGGAGCGGCGTGGCGCTCGGCGGACGCCTCGTCCTGGGCGCACTCGTGGACGAGGAAGGGGACATGCTGGGCGTCAAGCACTTCTGCACGACCGCGATCGGCCGCGAGCTGGATGCGGCCATCATCGGCGAGCCCGAGGAGAACCAGCTCTGTCTCGAGCAGCGCGGGGTCGTCTGGGCGCGGATCGATATTCGCGGCCGCATGGCCCATGGGGCGATGCCGGAGGCCGGCGTGAATCCGATCACGGCGGTCGGCGCGCTGCTTCACGAGCTGCCCGCACTCGAGCGGCGCCTCCGCACGCTCTGCCGCCGCAGTCCCCACCTTCGCCCGCCGACGGTGACGCCGACAGTCGTCCGAGCACCGGCGCAGGGGATCGAGCAATCCAACGTGATCCCCTCGCGCGCCCGGGTGCTCCTCGACATCCGGCTCACATCCGGGCCGGACGAGCCGGCCGTGGCGCGCGAGATCGACGCCGTGTGCCGGCGGGCGATGGCGCGATGCCCGGGGAGCACCGTCGAGTGGGGGGCGGTGAGCGGCTTCCGGCTGGCGACGAAGGTCGAGCGGAGCGAGCCGCTCGTGCGCGCGATGGTGGCAGGCGTCCGCCAGGCGACCGGCCGGCGCGCCGTCTTCGGCGGCGTCCCCGGCTCGACCGACGGGACGATCCTCCGGATGCAGCTCGGCATCCCCATCGTGACTTGTGGTCCGGGAAGCCGCCGCATCCCGCATCAGGTCGACGAGTACGTCGAGGTCACCGAACTCGTCGATGCGGCGAAGATTTACGTTGCGTCGGCTCTGAACTTTCTCCAGGCATGAACGAATCCGCGCCCCGTCTGCGCCGGGTCGAAGCCTTTCCCGTCGAGCACGAAGGCCGACAGTGCGTGGCCCTGCGTGATCCCGCCGGCTACACGGCGGCGATCGTCCTGTTGCACGGACCGCTCCTCGACATCGTGTCGCTCTTCGACGGCGAGCACACGATCGCCGACATCCAGGCGGCGATGATGCGCCGTCGCGGGCAGCTCGTCGAGCGGCGACAGCTCGAGGAGATCGTCGAGGCTCTGGATCAGCAGGGATTCCTCGACGGTCCGGGCTTCGCCGTGCGGCGCGCCGCCATCGACAACGACTTTCTCGCGTCCCCGACCCGTCCGGCCACCCACGCCGGCACGGCGTACGCGACCGACGCCGAAGAGCTCCGCGCGATGCTCGACGGATTCTTCGCGCCGCCGGCCGGGCCGGGCCCGATCGACGGCCGCGGGATCGGCGGGCCCCAGGTACGAGCCGTGATCGCGCCACACATCGACTTCCACCGCGGTGGTCCCGCCTACGCATGGGCTTATCGCGATCTGGCCGAGCGGAGCCAGGCCGACGTGTTCGTGGTCTTCGGCACCTGCCACACCGGCATGGAGCACCCGTTCGCGCTCACCCGGAAGGACTACGCCAGCCCGCTCGGAAACGTCCCCGTGGACCGTGAATTCGTGGAGGCGCTGTCGAAGCGCGCGCGTCAGGACTGCTTCGGGTCCGAGCTCGCCCACCGCGTCGAGCACTCGATCGAATTCCAGGCCGTCTTCCTCCGTTATCTCTACGCGGACCGCGAGATCCGGATCGTCCCGGTGCTGGCGAGCTTCGCCCACGAGGCGATGCTGACAGGGCGCCGCCCCGACGACGACCCGCGCGTTCCGCGATTCCTCGACGCCCTTGCCGAGACGATCGCGGCCAGCGGACGCCGGGTCGCCCTGGTGGCTGGCGCAGATCTCGCCCACCTCGGACCGCGCTTCGGCGACCCGGCGCCCGTCTCGACGCTCGAGCTCGCGCGCATCGAGCGCGAGGACCGGGCGATGCTCGAGCCGGTGACCGCGGGCGACGCCCAGGCGTTCTTCGAGTCGGTGGCGCGCGACGGTGACCGGCGCCGCATCTGCGGCCTCTCGCCGATCTACGCCCTGCTGCGGACGCTGGGCCGCGGCGCCGGAAGCGTGAAGCGATACGGTCAGTGGCCCGATCCCAGCGGGGTGGTGTCCTTCGCCAGCGTGGTGCTCGAGTGATCGCCGAACCCACTCACACCCCAGATCAATGGAGGCTGCCGAAGCTCCGGGTCGACGTGAACGGCGACTGGTTCGATGACGATGTCGAGATCACGCACGCGGGGATCCTCGCCAACCTCCGGTCCGTGCTCAGGCGCGACGCGCAGGGGTACTATATCCAGACGCGCGTTCGCATTCCGGTCGAGGTCGAGGACGTGCCCTTCGTCGTCGCCCGGATCGAGCGCCGCGGGGAGATGCTCCACGCGATCCTCAGCGACGGGACGGATGCCGAGGTCGACCCGACCACGCTCCGCGTCGGTCATGACGACGTGCCCTACTGCGCCGTGCGCGACGGCGCCTTCGAGGCGCGGCTGAGCCGCGCCGCGGCGTTCCAGCTGCTGGCGCTCGCCGACTATGACGAGGGCACGGGGCGCGGCACGCTGCGCGTCGGCGGGCGCGAGTACCCGCTGCGACGACGCGCGTGACGAAGACACTCGCCGGCGCCGTCCTCCTCCTCGGGCTCGCGGCGGGGGGCGCAGCCTGGTGGCTGCGGGCCGAAGCGCAGCCGGTCACCGTCGATTCCATCGGCGACGAGAACCAGACGGTGGCCCGTGGCCAGCTGCCGGTCTTCGCGGCCACGGGTGACGCCGCCCTCCTCTACGCCTTCGCGGTCGACAGCCCGGACACACTCGCCTGGATGCCGTGCACCTGCGGCTGCAACAAGCTGGGCCACACCTCGAACCGCTCCTGCTACGTGAAGGACGAACGGGCCGGCCGCGTCACCTTCACCAGCCACGCCGCGACCTGAACGCTGTGCCTGGACATCACGCGTGACGTGATGCGGATGAAGGCCGAGGGCAAGACGTTGCCGGCGATCCGGGCCGCCATCGACGCGAAGTATCTTCCCTTCGGACCCGCGACGCCGACGCCGCGGCCGCATTGACGACCGGGCCCTCTGCCTGGTCGACCTGCGGTTCGGGGAGTATGCTCGGCGCATGAATGTCGCCGCCGTGCTGATGGAGATCCTGCGATCGGCCGGCGTCCGCTACCTCTTCGGCAACCCGGGCACCACCGAGCTTCCCTTCCTGGACGCGCTGCCTGACTCGAGGCTCGAGTACGTGCTCGGGCTCCAGGAGGCCACGGCGGTGGCGGCGGCCGACGGGTACGCGCAGGCGTCGGGGCGGGTCGGCGTGGTCAACGTCCACGTGGCGCCCGGCCTCGCCAACAGTCTCTCGATCCTCCACAACGCGGCGCGGGCCAAGTCGCCTCTGGTGGTGACGGCCGGGCAGCAGGACACGCGCTTCCTCATGCACGAGCCGATTCTCGCGGGCGACCTCGCGCGGATGGCCGAGCCGTTCACCAAGTGGTCGTACGAGGTCCGCCGGGCTGAGGACGCGCCCGTCGCGTTGCGCCGGGCGCTCAAGGTCGCGCTGACGCCGCCGACGGGGCCTGTGTTCCTCTCGCTGCCGATGGATCTGATGGGCCCCGTCGTGGAAGACACGGGCGCTGGCCCGACGTCGATCGCCGCGAGGAGCCGGCCCGACGCCGCCGCGCTCGCCCACGCCGCCGAGCTCCTGTCGGGAGCTCGCGCCCCGATCATCGTCGCCGGCGACGGCGTGGCGCGCGCTCAGGCCGTCCCGGAGCTGACCGCGCTGGCCGAGCTGCTGGGCGCGCGGGTCCACGGCGAGCCGGTCTACCGGCGCACGAACTTCCCGGGCACGCACGCGCTCTGGCGGGGCGGTCTCTTCCCTTCGCCGATCGGCGTCCGGAAGGCGCTGGAGGAGTGCGATGCGCTCTTGATCGTCGGCGCGAACGTCTTCACCTGGTTCCTCCACACCGAGGGCACGCCGTTCCCGCGTGGCCTTCGCGTCGTGCAGATCGACGACGACCCCTGGGAGATCGGCCGCAGCCACCCGGTCGCGCTCGGCATTGCCGCCGACCCGAAGGCGACTCTGGCCGAGTTGTCGGACGCGCTCCGGGCACGGATGACGGAGGCCGAGCGAACTCAGGCGGCAGGGCGCGTGGAGAAGATCGGCACGGCGCGCACCGGGTTGATGGCGCGGGTGCGGGCGGCCGCTCAGGGTGAGGCCGAGCGGGTACCAATCGGCCAGGCGCACCTCATGCACACCCTCGGCTCGCTGCTTCCGGCCGATGCCGTCGTCGTCGACGAATCGGCGACGTCGCTGCCGTTCGTCCTCCGGTACCTGCCGTTCGCATCGCCCGGGTCGTTCTACGGCTCCAAGACCGGCACGCTCGGGTGGGGGATGGGAGCGGCGATCGGCGTCCAGCTCGGCTCGCCCGGCCGCAAGGTCGTCGCCACGATCGGCGACGGCTCGGTGATGTACGCGCCTCAGGCGCTCTGGACGGCGGCCCACTACCGGCTCCCGATCGCGTACGTCGTCCCGAACAACACCTCGTACGCGATCCTCAAGTCCGGGATGTTGAGCCTCGACCTCGCCTCGGCCAAGCGCGGGATCTATCCAGGCATGGACCTGGTCGAGCCGGAGATCGACTACACCGGGCTCGCCCGCTCGCTCGGCGTCCGCGCCGAACGGGTGGAAAAGCCCGGGGAGCTTCGGGACGTGCTCGCCGCGTGCCTCGCCCACCCCGGGCCGACCCTCGTGGACGTCACGATCGACCGCAGCTTCAAGCCGATGCTCTGAAGGCAGGCGAGCCGCAGGCGAGGCGAGTCTATAAATGGCAGGCCAAGCCGCACGCACGGGCGGGGAGTGGCTCGTCGACGCCCTCCAGGCCGAGGGCGTGCGCCACGTCTTCGGGATCCCCGGCGTCCACAATCTCGCGATCTACG
>QHSV01000354.1 GCA_003221655.1 Candidatus Rokuibacteriota bacterium | reverse complement strand
GACGGCGCCGACGCGCTCGCGGATGCGAGGGTCGGCGGCGGCCAGGAGCGCGGGTCCCGCGCCGACGCTCTCACCGACCACGAGAGTCGACGCCGCGCGCCCGGCAAGCGTGGCGATCACCGGCTCGATGTCCTCCCGCCCGAGCCGTCCGCGCGTGAGCCCGGGGATCGTCGGCACCGCCACGTCGAACCCGGTCCGCGACAGCAGCGCCGCGGCCTCTCGGACTCGCGGGTCGTCCTTGCCTTCGGGCGAGAAGCCGTGGACCAGCACCAGCGGAGCGCCGGCGTAGAGCCCGGCGTGGACGTAGAGATCGGCGCTGGCGCCCGGGACGAGGAACGGCCGGCGGGCCGGCGCCGCGGTCAGCATCGAGAGCGCGGCGGGTCGTCCCTGGATGAGGAACTCCAGGAGAAACGCCCCGGCCAGCAGCGCGGACCATCCGGCCCACGCGACGGGGACGGCGAGAGCGAGCGCGAGAGCGAGAGCTGCGAGCCGGACTACTTCCGGTTGACGCACTTCACGAGGCGCCACCCGTCGAACATGTTGACCTGGGTGACCGACTCGGGCACAAGGCCCACCTGCTCGAGGAGCGGCGCCAAGGGCAGGTTCGACTTCCAGCCCAGGCGCGTGCAGACCGGCGCCAGCAGATCCTCGACCCATCCCGTCAGCCGCCGGTCGCTCCTGAAGTGGTTCAGGATCACGATGATCCCGTCGGGCTTCACCACGCGACGCATCTCTTTGAGGACTGCGACCGGATCGGGCACCGCCGAGATCGTGTAGGTCGCGACGACCTTGTCAAACTCGTTGTCGCCGAAGTCCAGGGACGTCGCGTCCATGACCTTCAGGGTCACGTTGGGCATGGCGAGGGTCTGGACGCGCTCGACGGCCTTGTCCAGCATCTCCTGCGAGAGGTCGATGCCGGTCAGCTGGCATGCCCACGGGTAGAGCGGCAAGTTCAGCCCCGTGCCGATACCCACCTCGAGCACGGAGTCGCTGCGCTCGAGGTCGAGCAGCTTGACGGCGGCGGTGCGCCCGGGAGCGAAGATCCAGTCGAAGATGAAGTCGTAGACCGGGGCGTATAACTCGTACGCGCGCTGGACCTGCCTCTTCTCTAACGCTACGTCCACTCAAAGCCCTCCGGCGAAGCGATTTGGGAGTGAGGCCGGTCAGTTAGCCGAGAGCCGGGCGTATTTTAACCACGGGCGGCCGGCGTTGCCAAGCGCCTTTTCGCCTCGACCCCACCTAGAGCAGAAACCTGATCAGCAGCGTGGCCAGGCCCAGAAATGAAAAGAATCCGAACACATCCGTGAACGTCGTGATGATCACGCTGGACGCGATCGCCGGGTCGACCCGGGAGGTCTTCAGCGCGATCGGGACGAGCGTGCCCACGACGGCGGCGACGACCATGTTGAACACGAGGGCGACGGCGAGGATCAGCGAGAGCAGCAGGTGCCCTTTCCAGATGTAGGCGATCACCGCGATCACGAGGCCGTTCGCCCCGCCGGTCGTGAGCCCGAGCCAGAGCTCCTTCCAGAGGACGCGGCGCAGCACGGCGGCGCTCATGTCGCCCAGCGCGATCCCCCGGACGACGATCGTCGCGGTCTGGGTCGTCGCGATACCACCCATGGAGGCGACGATCGGCATGAAGACCGCGAGCGTCGCGAGGGCCTGGATGGAGGACTCGAAGAGGCCGATGACCGAGGCCGCCAGCACAGCGGTGCCCAGGTTGATCAGCCTCCAGAGGTTGCGCTTGATGAAGACAGCGCGCGGTGGGTCGAGGACCGTCTCGTCGCCGGCGACACCGCCGAGGCGCTGGATGTCCTCCGTCGCCTCCTCGCGGATGACGTCGATCACGTCGTCCACGCCGATCGTGCCGAGCAGACGCCGGTTGACGTCCACGACGGGGATCTGAATCAGGTTGTAGTGCTGGACGCGGCGCGCGACCTCCTCCTGGTCCGTGTCCACTCGCACGCTTTCCACCTCGTCCGTGCGGATCGCGCGGATGGGCGTCGCCGCATCGGCGGCGAGCAGCCGGTGGAGGGGGACGACGCCGACCAGGTGATCGTGGTCGTCCACCACGTAGAGGTAGAACGCGCCCTCGCCCGAGGCCGCCTTGCGAATGTGCTCGATCGCCTGGGCGACCGTGGCCTCCTCGCGCACGGCGACGAACTCGGGCGACATGAGGCGGCCCGCCGTGCCCTCCGTGTACTCGAGGAGCTCCTGGACCTCCTCGGACTTCTCCTCCTCCATCAGCTCGAGGATTTCTTCCGCCTGCTCCCTGGGCAGCTCCTCGACGACGTCCACGACCTGCTCGGGCGGCATCCGATCGAGGACGCGCGAGACCTCGACTTCCGGGAGCGAGCCGACCAGCTCGCGCAGCGTCGGGTCGTCGAGCTCGGCGAGCACCGCGCCCGCGTGCTGGGGCGTGAGGAGGCGGAACAGGCGGACCTGATCGTCCGGCGGCAGCTCGCGGATCACGAGGGACACGTCCGCGGGGTGCGCGTCCTCCAAAAGGTCGGCGAGCCGCTCGTCCCGGCCCTCGCCGAGAAGCTGCTTGATCGATTCGATCAGCCGCGCCGTCTCTTCCATCTCACCACGGAGTATGACCCCGCTCCGGCGCGGGGCCATGCGAATTTGCCCCCGCCGGAGCGGGACACGGAGGTGTATGCGTCAGGCGCCGAACTTGATGAGGCGCAGGGCGTTGGCCATCACCAGTGGCATCAGATGCTGGGCGGGGATCACGCCGAGGCTCCCGCCGGCGCAGGCGCGCTCGGTGAAGGCGGCCACTGCGTCGGCGCCGCAGTACCGGCTCCAGACCAGGAAGGGGACCGGCTGCCAGCCGTGGCCGGCCAGAACCGAGGGCGTCGCGTGATCGCCGGAGACGATCAGGACGTCAGGCCCGAGGGTACGGATCTCCGGGATCGCCCGGTCCAGCCGCTCGAGCGCCCCGACCTTCGCGTCGAAGTCGCCGTCCTCGCCCGCCTTGTCCGTGTCCTTGTAGTGAACGAAGAAGAAGTCGTGCGTGTCCCAGTGCTCGCGGAGCGTGGTGAGCTCGTCGTCGAAGGTGGCGCCGGTCTTGAGGACTTCCATGCCGACCAGCTTCGCGAGACCGCGGTACATCGGGTAGGCCGCGATCGCCGCGCTCCGGAGCCCGAAGACCTCGGGAAACCGCGGGAGCTTCGGTAGCTGGTCGAAACCGCGCAGGAGCACCATGTTCGCGGGCGCCGCGTCGGCGAGCAGGCGTCGGGCCTCGGCGACGAAGCGGTTCACGAGCGCGGCGGTGGCCTTCGCGCGCGGCTCGAGCGCCTTCACGGTGAGCGGCGGCTTGCCGAGCACCTGGGGATCGGTCTCGGAGAGCCGCGCCGAGAGGCCGCCCCCACTGCGGGCTCGGCCACGGAGGACGAGGACGAAACGATAATCCTTCCCGGGCTCGACGAACACCTCGACGCCGGGAAGCCTGATGCGCCGGAGACGCTCGGTCAGACGCACGCATACGTCGGTCGCGATCCTGCCCGCGCGCCGATCGGTGATGCGGCCCGTCCCATCCACGGTGCAGAAGTTTCCGCGCGCGGCGATGTCGCCCGCGCGCAGGTCGAACTCGATGCCCAGCGCCTCGAGGACTCCGCGGCCGACCTGGTATCGGAGCGGATCGTAGCCGAAGAGCCCGAGGTGTCCGGGACCGCTGCCCGGAGTGATTCCCGGCGCGACGTGACGGATGAGGCCGCACGCAGCCTCGGTGGCGAGCTGCGAGAGATTGGGGAGCTGCGCGGTTTCGAGCTCGGAGCGGCCGGTCTCGGGTCGCGGGAGCCCCCCAAGCCCGTCGAGCGAGACGAGGACGATCTTCGTCGTGTTCGAGACGACGAGCGGCGCGATTACATCGAGCATCGGCGTCTCACGCCTCCTTGACGGGATTCTCGATCTGCCCGAGCCCGGTGATGTCCAGGCGGCAGGTGTCGCCCGGCTGGAGGAAGATCGGCGGCTTGCGCGCGAAGCCCACGCCGGGCGGCGTGCCCGTCGCGATGAGATCGCCGGGAGAGAGGGTCATCAGGCCCGAGAGGTAGCTCACGAGATAGCGGACGTCGAAGATGAACGTCTTGGTGTTGCCCGTCTGCATCTGCTTTCCGTTGACCCAGAGCCTCAACTCGAGGACGTGAGGGTCGGGGATCTCGTTCCGGTCCGCGATGTACGGACCCACCGGCGCAAAGGTCTCCGGGATCTTGCCGGCCATCCACTGGCTCCCGATGAACTGGAAGTCGCGAGCGCTCACGTCATTGATGATCGTGTAGCCCCAGACGTAATCCAGCGCCTTATCTCTCCCGACGAAGCGCGCAGTGCGACCGATCACCACGCCGAGCTCGACCTCCCAGTCCAACATCTGCGAGCCGCGAGGTCTCAGGATCGGCTCGCCCGGGTCGAGGATCGCGTTCGACCACTTGGCAAAGATCGGCGGCTCCTTGGGGATCGGCTGATTGGCTTCCTCTGCGTGGTCACGGTAGTTGAGTCCGATGCAGATGAACTTTCCGGGATCGGCGATCGGGGCATGCAAGCGCGCCGAGGCTGCGGGGACCGTCACCCATTCCTTGATCCCGGCGACCGCCTCCTCGGCCGCTGGGCCACCCTCGAGGAACGCGCGCGTGCTCGGCGGCACGAGCGTCGCGGCGATCTCCCCGGCTCGCATGACGCCGCGACGCGTCAAAGTGGCGGCGAGGCTCGCCTGCAAGTCCGCGATTCGGTCGCCCTGAATGATGCCGAGGCGTGGTTGCTGACCATTCGTCGAGAAGCGTACGAGCTTCATGAGTGACGGGCCTCCTGGAACAGAATGTGCCGCCGATTATAGCGTTTGTCGAGTTTACGTGTTGCTCGGTCCATTTGTTATCATCTGGACTCCAGGAAATGCTTCGGTGGGAGCCCTCTGGGGGCTGACAATAGACTCGCTGAGGGCTACAGGGAGGAGGTTCCCTTGATGAAGACCGAAATCCGGATTCTCGCCGTCGTGGTGTCGCTCCTGATGCTTGTCACCGGCCCGCTCGCGCCTCTGGCGTCCGGCCAGCAACCTCCTCCAGCCACGGAGCCGCCCGCGCAGCAGCCTACGCCGCAGCCGATGGACCCGGTCAAGCCGGATTCTCGGGCCGGTGAAGCGGCCGCCTACCACGCCGGCGCGGCCGTCGCCAACGTCTTCTACGTACCTGGCAAGGGCTTTCTGTGCGGCCTCGGTGCCGCCGCGGGGATCTTCATACTCGCGATCACCTTGGGGTCCCAACCCAAGACCGCCGCCTCCTTCGGCAGGGAGGGGTGCGGCGGTCGGTGGTTCTTGACGGGCGACGACCTCAGGCCGGACGCCGACGTCAGAGCGTTCGATTGGGAGACGGACGCCACCAAGTACTAGACCCTTCGTTCCGCGCCCTGTCGCCGTCCTGCTGTTCGCCGCGCTTCTTGCGGCCTTCGCGGCGGGTATCTGGGGCACCGTCCTCCGTCCCTCGGCCTACGAGGTTCGCGGGACGATCGTCGCCCGCCCGGCACCGGACCTGATCCTCGTGCGCCACGAGCCCGTCGTGCCACTCGGCATGAGCGCCATGGAGCTGATGGCGGTCTCCGCCTCGCCCACGCTGCTCGATCCGGCAGCGCCGAAGCCCGGCGACCGCGTGAAGCTCGCCGTTCGCCAGCAGCACGATCGACTCATCCTTCTCCGGATCGAGAAACTCCCCTGAGTCAGCCCGGTCGGCGGCTGAGTCCGCGCACGTAGCGGACGAGCTCTGTGATGTCGGCGTCACTGAGGGTGGCGCCGAAGCCCGGCATCCCCGGCCTCCCGATGGGCGCCCCGCCGTGCTTGATGATGTCGAAGAGGTACTCGTCGGAACGCTGACCGATCGCCTCGTTATCTGAGAGATTGCCCGGGCGAATCAAGAAGAGCGCCGCGCGCCAAGAACCGCGCCCGTCGGCACCGTGGCACGTCGAGCAGAGCGTGAGGTAGAGCCGCTCACGGCGCGGCGCGCCCGGTGAGGGCTTCGGAGTGTCGAGAAGCCACGCGAGTCCGCCCGCGAAGGCGCCGACCGCGGCGATCGCAATCACGAGCGCGAGGAGCGGCCGGCGCATGGCGCCGAGGATAGCACCCGGTGACAGAGCGCAAGCCACTTGACAAGGGGTGCCAGGGAAGCATAAAGAAGCTAATTCTTTAGAGTCGCTATAATCCCGCTGAATCGGCTCCAGGAAAGCCACGGAGGCTCACGATGAGTGACTTGCGATCAGTCCAGACCGACCGCTCGACCCTTGACCGTCGGAAGTTCCTCGGGGTCGCCGGGGCCGGAGTTGCGGGCGGCTCACTGTTGACGATGCTCGATGCTCGCAAAGCGCCTGCGCAGGTCCGGGGCACCACACTTCGGATCTTACAGTGGAGTCACTTCATCCCCGCCTACGACGCCTGGTACGACAAGTTCGCCAGGGAGTGGGGCGACAAGAACGGCGTCAAGGTGCGGGTGGACCACATCCCCCACCTCGATATCCCGGCGCGAATGGCCGCCGAGTTCGCGGCCGGGGCGGGACACGACATCATCTACAACGGCTCGTCGATCCTTACCCGGCTCTACTACAAAAACCTCGTCGACCTCACCGACGTTGCTGACCAGGCCGGAAAGAAGTACGGCGGCTGGATCCCTGCGGCGCGGTCGCTCGTCGAGGTGGAGGGGCGCTGGTTTGGTCTTCCGATCTTCTACATCCTGGCGCCGATGCTCTACCGCAAGGACCTGTTCGACGCCAGTAACCTGAAATATCCGGACACCTGGGAGCTGGCGCGAGTGGCGGCGCGCACGCTCAAGCCCAAAGGGCATCCGACCGGGATCGCGTTGTCCCAGTGCGCCGACGCAAACCTCTTCTGGCGTTCGATGTTCTTCAGTTTCGGCGGGACAGAGGCGGAGCCCTCGGGCGACAACCCCACCCTCGATTCGAAGGAGTTACGGGAGTTTCTCCGCTTTGCCAAGGCGATCTTCGACGAGGGCATGACGCCGGAGGTGTTCTCCTGGGACGATGCCTCCGACAACCGCTACCTGGCCTCGGGCATCGCGTGTTGGGTCCACGACGCGATCTCGGCCTACCGCACCACCGAGGACACCAACCCTCCGGTGTTCCAGAGCACCTTCCTCGGGCTCGAGCCCCAGGGGCTGCCGGGCAAGCGGGTCAGCGTGGCCGCACCAAACGTCTGGATGGTGTGGAAGTTCTCGAAGAACCAGCAAGCCGCGAAGGAATGGCTGACGTACCTCATCGACAACGATCTGGAGGGCATGGTCCAGAGCCGCGGCTACAACATGCCGTACCTCAACGACCGCTACAAGAAGCCTATGCCCGTCATCGGGACCGACCCCAAGCTGCAGATCCTCCAGGACTTCCCGAAGATCGTCGCCTTCTACGGTTATCCCGGGCCGTCGACCACCCCCATCCAGGAGATCGTCAACACCTTTATCTTCCCCGACATGGTCACTCGCGTGTGTCGCGGCAAGGAGAGCATCGAGGAATCGATCAAGTGGGGGGTGGGCGAGTACCGGCGGATCTACGCCAAGCACAAGCGCGCATGACGCTAAGCTCGTCGAGCGGCGGCCCGGACGCGGCAGGCGCCCGGGCCGCTGGCATTTCTGTCGCCTCCCGGGCTCGCGCTTCTGGATGGTTCCGAAGTCAAACATCCCGACGACTGAGCTTCGGTTACCTTCTGCTGGCTCCCGCGGTTCTCTACGTTCTGCTGCTCGTGGGCGCGCCATTCCTCTTCTCGCTGTACCTGGCCCTGAGCGACGCCAACGTCGGTGACCCCGTAGCGCACTTCGTTGGCCTGGAGAACTTTCGGGCCGCCCTGGAGAGCGATGTTTTCTATATCGCCCTCCAGAACAGCATCGTCTTCACGGTGGTCGGCGCCATCTTCAAGGGCCTTCTCGGCACGACCCTCGCGTTCCTCCTGCTCCAGCCCTTCTGGGGAAGAAAGTTCGTACGCGGGCTGGTCGTGATCCCCTTCACGCTGCCGATCAGCATCAGCGTGCTGTCCTGGAAGTGGATGTACGACTCCCAGTTCAGCGTCATCAACTGGTTTCTGAGCCGGATCGGGCTCATCGGGAGCTATGGCTCCGCGGATTGGCCGGTGTGGCTCGGACAGCCGCACCTGGCCCTGGCCGCCTGCATCATCGTCAACGTGTGGCGCACCTTCCCCTTCTCCGCCATCGTGCTGCTGGCCGGGTTCACCTCGGTGCCCACCGAGATCCTGGACGCGGCCAGGGTGGACGGGACCAGCTTCATGCAGCGGTTCCGCTTCGTGGTGGTGCCGATGATCGCTCCGATCCTCCTGATCGGCTTCCTCTTCGACACCGTGTTCACCCTGTCGGACCTCAGCATCGTCTATCTCTTGACCCAGGGTGGGCCGGCCAATGCGACCAAGATCCTGCCCGTGCTCGCGTATCAGGTCGGCATCCAGGCCGGCGCGCTCGGGCGGGGCGCCGCCATCTCGCTGTTCCTCTTCCCCCTGCTGATGCCGCTCATGATCCTGCTGCTGAGGAACCTCAGGCGGAGGGAATATTAAGCGTATGGCTGGCCCGCGCACTTATCGTCAGAAGGAGATCCGGCGCCACCTCTGGATCTATGGGGCGCTCACGCCCTACATCATCATCGCGGTCTTTCCCATCTACTGGATGGCCATCACCGCCTTCAAGCAGGACCCCGATCTGTACCGGATGGACGCCTTTCCGCTCTGGTTCCACCTGGCCCCCACCTGGAAGCACTTCTCGTACCTGTTCACCAACACCAACTATGGCGCCTGGATCGTCAACACCATGGTCATCGCGGCGTGGGTGGCGGTGATCACGCTACTCGCCGCGGTGCCCGCCGGCTATGCGCTGGCCCGGCTCCGGATCCCCGGGGCCGAGAACCTCGGGATCGCCGTCTTCATGACCTACCTGGTCCCGGCCATCATTCTCTTCCTCCCGCTCGCCAGGGTGGTGTCGATGCTCGGACTTCAAGATTCCTGGTGGGCCCTGGTGCTGGTGTACCCGACCGTCACGATCCCGTTCTGCACGTGGCTCCTCATGGGCTTCTTCAAGACCGTGCCCGTGGAGATGGAGGAAGCGGCGCGGGTCGACGGCTGTGGGTATTGGGGCGCGCTCGTGCGCATCGTCCTGCCCGTGAGCGTCCCGGGGATCCTGACCGCGGTGATCTTCGCCTTCACGCTCTCGATGCAGGATTTTCTCTACGGGCTGGCCTTCGTCGCGCCAGGTGATCAGAAGCCGGTCACGGTGGGTGTACCCACCGAGCTGATCCGGGGCGACGTGTTCTTCTGGGGCTCGCTGATGGCGGCCGCGCTCATGGTGGGGCTGCCGGTGGCGATTCTGAACAATTTTTTCCTGGACCGGTTCATCCAGGGGATCACGGGTGGTGTCGGGAAGTAGACGGCGGCGAAGTCGCCCCGTGGGGAGAGCCTAGTCCTTGTCCTGCTTCTGAATCGGATCCGGGCGACCGGGGTAGCCAACGTGGAGCATCAGATACTTGACGGGCTTGTTCGAGCGGTTGGTAAGGTTGTGCCACCAACCCGCGCCCCCGTTGTCCATGAAGGACTGCCCCGTCGCGTGGTACTGAGTACCCTTGATCCCGATCGGACCCGCCTCATACTCCGTCGTCAATATGCCTTCGATGACGTAGATGTAGGTCGGCACCCGGAACTCCTGACGGCCGGTCTGCCCTCCGGGTTCCAGCTCCACGGTCGCTCCCGTGATGAAGATGGGCGTGCTCACCGTCGCCGAGAATCCGCCGAGCGACGTGACCAGTCCCTTGACCTTGACTCCTTTCGGCTCCGCAGCCTTCTCTTCCTGGGCTTCGGCGGGAAGGCCTGTGAAGCCGATAACGAGCAAGCTGACTGCCGCAGCGATCAACGTCTTGGTGATCATCGGTGCGCTCCCCGGGAGAAGATGTGAAGTGCTGGTTGTTGGGTCTGCTCGACGGCTCGAGCCCGTCCGCCCTTCCCCGTATCCGGCGCACGCAAGCCCGGGTCACGCGGAGGCTAGCAGAGGCTCTTCGCGAATGTCAAGGCTCACCTGCCGCGTGAGCGGTGCCGGGGGGCCATGGCTCATGCTCGCAGGGCTGACCTGGCTTCTCGCGGTGAGCCCTCAACCGACGGCGGGCGCCGACGTCTCGCCAGGGTTACGCGTGGACGTCGTGGCCACCGGGATTCCCCGTCCGATCCAGCTCGCGTTCGACATCCACGGGGGCCTGGTGGTGTTGAGTCCCGGCTCGCGGGGAGACGCCGCCGCCGAGATCTACCGCATCGACGCGCACGAAGCCCTGCCGGTTGATGCCGCGCGGGCGCCCCGCGTCGTGATCCCGTTCGCCGAGGAGCTGCGAAAGGCCGTGTTCGGGAGCCTCGCCCTCGAACCCCGGAGCGGGGACCTGTTCCTTGGCGAGGAGAACGGCAATCGCATTTATCGCCTGGGGGCGGATCAGCGGCTCCAGGCAGTGGTCGTGGGGCTGAACCACCTCCTCGGCGGGAGCGCGCTTGCCCTCGACGACCGGGGCCGACTGGTATTCCTCGACTATGTCAGCCCGGAAACGCATCTCCGGTCGGAGACGCCGCTGCCGCCGTCGCTCAGCTGGCTCACCGAAGAGGGCTATCGGGGCCCGCTGGTCTTTCGCGTCGATCCGGGCGAGGAGCGGCTCTTGCCCCGGCACGCCGATCTGCTTGCTCCGATTCTCCCGCGGGGCGGAGCGATCCCGGCGGGTCAGGAGCCCCTCTGGCGGTTGATCGGCGTCACGGCGACGACGGGCGACGATCTGGTCTTCCTGAGCTCCGTGGGGGAAGTGTTCCGGCTCGGGCCCGACAGAGAGCTTCGTCTCGTCGCCCGATTGCCCGCCGGTCATTACCACCGGAACAACCTGGCGATGGGACCCGACGGCAGCGTGTTCGTCTGTGGCGGGTTTCATATCCGCCAGATCTTCAGGGTCTCACCGGCCGGGGCGGTGAGCATCATCGCCAGCGACCTCGGCGATCCGGGCGGCATCATTCTCGATCGCAAGGGCGCGCTGTACGTTGCCGAGACCGCGCTCCACCGCATCATCCGCATCGCGCCCAGCCGCTGAGCCGGCACCGAGGGTGATCAGGCTCCTTCGACCATCGCGGCCGTGAGGCCGCGCACATAGCCTCGCGCGAAGACAGCGGAGATCGTCACCACGGGGATCGCCAGCAGATTGACTCCCGCCACCGCGGCCAGCTCGTCCAGAGCCACGTCGAACGTGCCGAGCCCGGCCGTGATGGTCTGGTTGTTCGGGGTCAGGAGGAAGACGGAGGCGATCATGAAGTCGCTGGCGACGGTCCCGAGCGTGAAGATGCCCGCGGCCACGAGGACGGGGCGGCTCATGGGCAAGATGATGCGGAAGAAGGCGGTGGCGCGGCTCGCGCCCTCGATCAGGGCCGCCTCCTCGATCTCCCGCGGCAGGTGCTGGAAGTAGGCTGACAGCATCCACACGCAGAAGGGCAGAGCCATGGTCGGGTAGATCAAGAGGAGGGCCAAGAGGCTGTCGTCCAATCCGAGCGTGATCACGACCTGGTAAAGCGGGATGAAGAGGAGGGTTTGCGGGATGACGTACGCGGCGAAGATCGCGCGCCGCCACCACCGAAACCCCGGTGGACGCAGCCGGCCGAGGGCATAGGCCGCGGCGACACCGATCACAAGGGTCGCCGCCACTGAGCCTACAAAAATGAAGAGGGTGTTCGCGAGCCAGTCCAGGAAGGGGTAGGAACGGCGCAGCGCGTCCCCCACGAAGCCCCGGACCTCGCTCTTGCGCTCGAACAACTCCTCGAAGTTCTCAAGCGTCGGATTCATGACGATGAACGGGTTGCCGAAGACGTCCTCCTCGGGGGTCTTGAGCGACTGCACCAGCATGAAGTAAATCGGGAAGACGCAGTAGACCGTGGCCAGGAGCATCAGGCTCCCGTGGCCGAGCTTCGCCCACCAGGGCTTCGGGTTCATGCCGGGTTCTCCTCCCAGGGATCGAAGAGCCGGAAGAGCACGAGGAGGACGACGAGCAGGAACGGGACCAGCGTCAGCGACAGCGCCGAGGCGGGTCCATACTGACCCGCCTTGATGACGAGCCAGTACGCGTGGGTGCCGATGACCGGGAAGACGATCCGGCCCGCGGTGAGTAGCCAGACGTTGGCGAGATCGGCGAAGGCGCTGGTGAGCGAGAGGAACACCCCCAGCGCGAGGAACGGCTTGAGCAGCGGCACGGTCACCAGGTGGAAGCGGCGCCACGCGCTTTTCGATTCCAGGAGTGCGCACTCGAACAGTTCGGGCGGGATCGCGTTGATGCCGGCCAGGAGCAGCACCCCGATGAAGGAACTGCCGCGCCAGATGTTGAACAGGATGACGCTCACAAAGGCCCAGGCGCCGCCGCCGAAGGCGCCGTCGACGACGTATTTCAGATGTCCCATGAACGGGGCGTAGGCGGTGCGGGTCGGGGGATTCAGGGTCCAGTACCAGCCGATCACGCTCACGCCGGCGGGGTAGGCCCAGGGAAGGAAGATGGCCAGGAAGACGAGGGCCCGGCCGCGGAACGGGCGGGCGAGCAACAGGGCGAAACCGAGCCCGAGCGCCAGCTTCGCCACGCTCGTGACCGCCGCGTACACGACCGTCACCGCCGCCGCGCGCCAGAACTCGGCATCGCCGAGGAAGCGGCGGTAGTTCTCGAACCCGACGAACGCCTGGGGGCCGTCGCTAAGCGGGGAGAGGTCGGTGAGACTCGTCCAGAGCTCCCATCCGATGGGGTACGCCAGGACGGTGAGCAGGAGCAGCAGCGCCGGCGACAGCAGCAGGTACGCGAGCCGGATCTCGCGCCGCCGCGCGCTGCCGGGGAGGCTCATGGCCAGCCACCCCCGGTGCCGAGCGCTGGGGGGCTGTGGGGCGCCATTTCGGGACCCCTACGAGGTCAGATGGCCAGCTCGGTCTTGTTGTCGAAGAAGTGGACGCGCTCCGGGTGGAGCCCCAGCCGCAGCTTGTCGTGGAGCTTCGCGCGCACGGTCGGGTCGACGCGCGCCACGATGACGTTCGGGCCGGCCTTGAGGTCGAGCAGGATCTCGGATCCGAGCGGTTCGACGACCTCGACGACCGTGTCGAAGGAGTAATCCGCCGCGTCGTTCCCGCTCGCGATGCGCAGGTCCTCGGGACGGATGCCTAGCGTGACGCGCTGGCCCTTGTAGGCGCCGAGCCGGCCCGCGAGCGCCGGCGGCACCTTCACCCGCAGCCCCGGAGTGTCTGCCCACAGCGCGCCGTTCGTCTCGGTGGCGGTCACCTCGACGAAGTTCATCGACGGCGACCCGATGAAGCCGGCCACGAACCGGTTGGCGGGCTTCCCGTACAGCTCGAGCGGCTCCCCGACCTGCTGGATCCAGCCGTCCTTCATGACCACGACCCGGTCACCGAGCGTCATCGCCTCGACCTGGTCGTGGGTGACGTAGATGGCCGTCGTCTCGAGGCGGTCGTGCAGGCGCTTGAGCTCGACCCGCATCTGCACGCGGAGCTTCGCGTCGAGGTTCGAGAGCGGCTCGTCGAAGAGGAACACCTGGGGATGGCGCACGATCGCGCGGCCCACCGCGACGCGCTGCCGCTGACCGCCGGAGAGCTGGCGCGGCTTCCGCTTGAGGAGCTCCTGGATGCCCAGGATCTCGGCGGCGTCCCCGACGCGCTTGGCGATCTCGGGCTTGGGGAACTTCCGCATCTTGAGCCCGAAGGCCATGTTGTCGTAGACGGTCATGTGCGGGTACAGAGCGTAGTTCTGGAAGACCATCGCGATGTCGCGGTCCTTGGGCGGCAGATCGTTGACGATCCGGTCTCCGATCGTGATCTCGCCCGCCGTGATCTCCTCGAGCCCGGCGACCATCCGGAGCGTCGTCGACTTGCCGCACCCGGAGGGCCCGACCAGCACGACGAACTCCTTGTCCCGGATGTGGAGGTTCACGTCCTTGACGGCGTGCACCTCGTCGTATTTCTTGTTCAGGTCCTTCATCATCACCTGGGCCATGCACGTGTCTCCTTGCTCGGAATGTCGCGATGGTACACCAGGTCGCCCACAGCGTGCCTCAGCCTTTCACGGCCCCGGTGAGGCCGGCGACATAGTGCTCGACGAAGAAGGAGTAGATGAGAGCGACCGGGATCGAGCCCAGCAACGCCCCCGCCATGAGCGGGCCCCAGAAGAAGACGTCGCCCCGGATGAGCTCGGAGACGACGCCGACCGGGACCGTCTTCTGCTGCGGGGAGGAGAGGAAGACGAGGGCGTAGATGAACTCGTTCCAGGACAACGTGAAGGCGAAGATTCCGGCCGACAGGATACCGGGTGTGGCGATCGGAAAGATGATCTGGACCATGGCCCGCAGCCGCGAGGCCCCGTCGATGCGCGCGCACTCCTCCAGCTCTTTCGGGATCGTCTTGAAGTATCCCATCATCAGCCACGTGCAAAACGGGATGAGGAAGGTCGGAT
>QHSV01000353.1 GCA_003221655.1 Candidatus Rokuibacteriota bacterium | reverse complement strand
CCCAGTATCGCGACTCGCACGCTCCGTATCTCTCGCTGACGCCGCGGGAGTACTTCCGGCGCAACTGCTGGGCCGCGGTGGAGGGGAGCGAGCCGGAGATCGAGGCGACGGCCGGTCTCATCGGCGCCGACCGGATGTGCATCTCGACCGACTATCCGCACTTCGACTCCAACTTCCCGTACGTCTCGACGAATCTCCTGAAGAACGTCCCTCGTGAGATCGCGGCCCAGATCTTCATGGGCGGCGCGCACCTCTATGCTTTCACCGAGAGCGATTTCCGGAAGGCCGACCAGGCGGCGTCACGGGGCCCGGCGGTGCCTGCCGGCGGCTGAGCGCCGGAGTCAACCCAGACACTCGCTCCGGCCCCGGTGCAAGCCCAGCGCGTGCAGGGGCGCATCATGCGGCGTATCCTGGCAGGCAATGACCCCGAGCCGGTACGCGTTGCCGTTGCTCTGGCTGGTGCTCGTCCTCTTTCTGGGCAGCGCGTACTTCTCGGCTTCCCACACCGAGGCGTTCGTCGTGCCGTTCCTGAAGACGCTGGTGCCCGGCGCGTCCGGTGCGAAGCTCAACGCGGTGCACATGGTGCTGCGGAAGCTTGCGCACCTCGCCGAGTACGCGGTCCTCGCGCTGCTCTGGTTCAGGGCGCTCCTGCAGGGGACCGGGCGAACGCTAAGGTCCGCCACCTGGATCGCGCTGGCCATCTGTCTTGTCTGCGCGCTCGTCGACGAGACACACCAGGCGACGATCCCCACGCGCACCGGCAGCGTGCGCGATCTCGTCGTCGACGCGTCCGGTGCGGCCGGCGTCCTGATCCTCGCCCGCGGACGCCGGGAGGCGAGCGAGCGCACTCAAGTGCGTGGTGCGATCGCCGTCGAGCCGGCCGAGTGACCCACAGCCCCTGAGTCGGGCTCGGGCGTCAGGCGAGCAGGCCGGCGAGGATGCCCGTCAAGAAGACGCCGTCGAACGTGCCCGCGCCTCCGATCGAGACCACGGGGGCGCCGAGGCGCGCGATCTTCCCGAGGTTCAGGAGGTCGGCGCCGATCAGCGTGCCCATCGATCCCGACACGTACGCGAGCGGCGGCGCCCGGCGGAAGGCGAGGGGCAAGGCCACGCCGGCCGCGACGAGCGGCGGCACGATCATCGGCACGGCAATGCCGACGCCCGGAACAATCTGCGCGAGGCTGTGCACGACCGCCGTCACGACCGACACCCCAATCAGCATCCGACGGTACATTCCCGTATGGATCAGCAAGTAGAGCGACACGAGGATCGGGATCAGCGCCCCGCCGACGTTCAACGCCACCACCGTCGCGCCCGGATCGATGGAGTAGAGCGGGATGTTCACCTGGCTCCCCAGGAGGGAGAGCAGCATCACCGCGAAGGCGTAACGCGGATGGACGCCGACCTTGCGATATGCGTAGGTCAGGACGCGCGCCTCCACGAGGAGAATGAGCAATCCCAGGAGAACCAGGGGCAGTAGCAACAGCGGCATTGTGAGGGGCGAGGGGCTCACGGTCGTGTCGGCTACATCCCCCCGCCACCGCCATTGCACGACCAGTCGAACGAGAGCACCTGTACGCGATAGCTCACCGCTTCGGGGACGGAAGCGCTGAAATACGCCCGGTTGTTCTTAGGGACGTCGCCGTGCAGCCAGATGGTTGAGTTTCCGACGCTGCCGCCGGAGGCGTCGACACGGTCGATCCGAAGGCGCATCCGCTCCGCTGTCTGGGCGGCCGTGTTGTAGACATATCCCTCGATCGCCGGGCCCTTCCTGTCGCGCGTCACCTGCCATTCGATCCGGAAATAACGATCGAGACTCTGGGGGACGAAGATCTGGGCCGAGGCTCCGACCGCGCCCGTGAGCAGGAGCCCGATGGTGAGCGCCGTAATGGCCCGTCGCATCCCGGTCAACATAGAGTGACGCAGGTGACGGGAGGCAACCCCTTGACGAGGAGTTCCCAGCGCTCGCCGGCGTCGAGCGACCGGAACACGCGGCCGTCCTCGGTGCCGAAGACGACGACCGGCCCGGCCGCGGCCAGGCAGCCGGTGTCGATGTTGTCGCCGAACCAGGGCGGCAGGCCGTCGCGGCAGCGCTCGAACGGCGCGCCGCCGTCGAGGCGCATCCGATAGAGCGCGGCCCGGCGGCCACCAGGACCCGTCGAAGCCGACACCAGCACCGTGTCGCCGGACACCGCCACCGCGCGCAGGTAGTGCGCGTGCAAGCCGGCGGTAATGAATTGCCAGGAGCCGCCGCCGTCGCGACTCAGGCCGAAGCCGGCGGCCGCCGCGGCCAGCACGACGTCGGCGCGCGAGGGGTGCGCCAGGACCTGGTGCACGTCACTCTCGATATCGACCGTCGGCGCCCACGACCGACCGGCGTCGCGCGAGCGCGCGACACCGCCGACGTGGACGTTGACGTGTAGCGTGCCGTCGAGCGCCGCGGCGATCGACCGGACGTCGGCGGGATCGCCCCATGGCGTGTACCACGCGTCGCGCCCGTCGATCGCCTCGAACGATTCGACCGGCGTGAGGCCAGCGGCGGTCAGCCGGAGGAGATGCGCCTGCTCGGTCCCGATCAGCGGTCCGGTGGGCGTCGGCGCGACGCATGTCGCGGCCGACCCCTCGATCGTCACGCGCTCCTTCCAGGTGGAGCCGACGCATTCCCACAGCGTTCGGCCGTCCACGATCGCCCAGGCGCGTACGCCGTCCACCGCGAGCGCCGTGAGGGATTTCCCGGTCAGCGCCTCTACGGCGGACACCTGATCTCCGTCGAGGTCCCAGAGCCCGCCACCGGTGCCGACGCGGATCCTCGCCGTCATGGCCGGAATGATACTCGCTCGCGCCTCGGGATGCGAGGTCTCGAAGAGAGGTCTACACCGACCATGCAGGTGCTCGCGTGAGCTAGAATCGCTCGCGTGGCAGCGACGCCCGACGGTGACCCGAGCGGGGCGACGATCATGGAGCTTCAGTCGGCCATGCAAGACGGCCGGCTGACCGCGGCTCGTTTGACCGAAAGGTTTCTTCAGCGCGTCGAGGCCTACGACCGCAGCGGCCCGCGGCTCAATGCCGTGCTCGAGGTGAACCCCCAGGCGCGCGAGATTGCGGAAGCGCTCGACCGGGAGCGCGCCTCGGGCGGCATCCGCGGGCCGCTGCACGGAATCCCCGTCTTCCTCAAGGACAACATCGCCACCGCGGACCGCCTGCACACGAGCGCGGGCTCGCACGCCCTGCGCGACTGCATCGCCCCGCACGACGCCTTCCTCGTGACGAGGCTGCGCGAGGCCGGCGCGGTGATCCTCGGCAAGGCGAACATGACGGAGTGGGCAAACTTCATGACGACCGGCATGCCCGCCGGCTACAGCTCGCGAGGCGGCCAGGTGAAGAACCCGTACGGGGAGAGCCTCAGCCCCGGCGGGTCCAGCAGCGGCTCGGCGGTCGCCGTCGCCGCCGACCTGTGCACGGTGGCGGTCGGGACGGAGACCTCGGGCTCGATCTTGAGCCCGGCCAACCAGAACTCGGTCGTCGGCATCAAGCCGACGCTCGGTCTCATCTCTCGATCGGGAATCGTGCCGATCGCCGGTAGTCAGGACACGGCCGGGCCGTTCGCCCGCACGGTGGCCGACGCGGCCATTCTCCTGGGCGCGATGACGGGCACCGACGCGGCCGACCGGGCCACGCGCGCGAGCCGTCGCCACGCGCGCCGCGACTATACGGAGTTTCTGGCGCCGCGGAGGCTCGAGGGCGCCAGGCTGGGCGTGCCGCGTGCGGCATTCTTCGATCGCCTCGCCGCCGCCGAGGCGCCGGTGATCGAGGCCGCTCTCCAGGCACTCGGCGGCCTCGGCGCGAGCCTCGTCGATCCCGCCGACATCGCCACGGCCCGCGAGGTGGCGGACTTCCGCTCCGACGTCATGCTCTACGAGTTCAAGCGTGATCTGAACCGATACCTCAGAGGGCTTGGAGAAGCCTCACCGATCCGATCGCTCCGAGATCTGATTCGCTTCAACGAGACCCGGCCGCGCGAGATGCTGCGCTTCGGGCAGGTCCTCCTCCTCGCCGCCCAGGCGACGACGGGGCTCGGGACCGCGACGTATCGCCTGAGCCGCGCCGAGGACATCCGGATCTCGAGAACCGAGGGTGTGGACCAGGTGATGGCGCGCGAGCGCCTCGATGCCCTGGTGTTTCCAGGGTGGACCGGCGCTGCGATCGGCGCCAAGGCCGGCTACCCGAGCGTCATCGTGCCGGCCGGCTACACCGGCGAGGGGGCGCCCGTGGGGCTCACGCTTCTCGGCCGCGCGTGGAGCGAGCCGACCCTGCTCCGTCTGGCCCACGCGTTCGAGTGCGCCACCCGGCATCGGCGCCAGCCGGCGAGCGTGGCGCCGGACCCCGCCGCGCCCCACGCCGGCGCTTCGCTATAATCCGAGCCGGCCGATTCTCACCGGGGGAGAGAGCACCATGACGACCGAGCAATGGTTCGATTCGCTCACGGCGGACTTGCTCGCGCAGAATCCGTTCAGGCGCTCGGAATACTTCAAGCGCTTCGCCTCAGGCTCGCTGACCCGCGAGCAGGTCTGGGGGCACATCGCCCAGCATTACCTGCTGATCGCCTGGTTTCCCCGGATCTTCAGCGGTATCCACACCCGCTGCGACGACTTCGAGGTTCGCAAGGACTGCGCGCGCCACCTGCTGGTCGAGGATCTCGGCTATTTGAGCGGTCACGTGGGCGCTACACCGGATCACGACGAGCTCTTCCGGCGGATCGGCGACGACCTCGGCTATCCGCGCGACGCCTACGACCGCATCGTCGCCGTTCCCGAGATGGCGGCGATCGTGACGTTCTTCCGACAGCTGGCCCACGAGCGACCATGGAGCGCCGCCCTTTGCGCGACCGCGCTGTTGGAAGAGGAGGTGGTCGAGATCGCCCGGACCGTGGGTCGCGCCCTCGTCCAGCACTACGGGGTGCGGCCACCGCTCAGGAAGGAAGAGCCCATGGGCCTGCAATCGGTCAATCCGGCGACCGGGGAAGCTCTGGAGACGTTCACCCCGACTTCGAGCCGCGAGCTCGAGGGTATCCTCGCGACGAGCCACGCGGCCTTCCTCGAGTGGCGAGCCATGCCCGTCAAGGCGCGCGCCGAGCGGATGCGCCAGGCGGCGAAGACGCTCCGGCGCCGCCGGGCCGAGTATGCCCGCACGATGGCCCTCGAGATGGGCAAGCCGATCGCGCAGGGCGAGGCCGAGGCCGACAAGTGCGCCTGGGTGTGCGAGTACTACGCGGACTCCGCCGAAGGCTTTCTCGCCCAGCAGCCCCGTGAGACCGACGCGGCGAAGAGCTACGTGCGCTTCGATCCGCTGGGCGTCGTGCTCGCGGTGATGCCCTGGAACTTCCCCTTCTGGCAGGTGTTCCGATTCGCCGCGCCTACCCTCATGGCCGGCAACGCAGCCGTCCTGAAGCACGCCTCGAACGTCCCGCGCTGTGCCCTCGAGATCGAGGACGTGTTCCGCGAAGCGGGCTTCCCGCGCGGGCTCTTCTCCACGGCGCTGATCGAGTCTTCCGCGGTGGCCGGTCTCATCGACGATCCCCGCATCGTTGCCGTCACGCTCACGGGCAGCGAGCTCGCGGGGAGCAAGGTCGCCGAGCGGGCAGGGAAGGCGCTGAAGAAGACGGTACTCGAGCTCGGCGGGAGCGACCCGTTCATCGTCCTGGAGGACGCCGATGTCGATGTCGCCGCCAACATCGCGGCCGACGCGCGCCTGGTCAACAGCGGCCAGAGCTGTATCGCCGCCAAGCGGTTCATCGTCGTCGAGACGGTGGCCGAGAAGTTCGTCTCGAAGTTCGTCGACCAGCTTCGGTCGCGCCGCATGGGAGATCCACTGGCCCGCGAGACGCAGGTCGGCCCCCAGGCGCGCGTGGACCTGCGTGACGACCTCCATCGCCAGGTCGAGGAGTCGATCAAGCGTGGAGCCCGGCGTCTTCTCGGCGGCGAGGTCCCGAAGGGCCCGGGCGCGTTCTATCCGCCCACCCTGCTCACGGCGGTCGACAAGGGCATGCCGGCCTTCGACGAGGAGACGTTCGGGCCGGTGGCCGCCGTGATCCGCGCCAAGGACGAGGCGGACGCGGTGCGGCTGGCGAACGACTCGGCCTTCGGTCTCGGCGCATCGATCTGGACCCGCGACCGTGCGCGCGCCGAGCGCGTGGCGGCCGAGATCGAGGCAGGCGCGGTGTTCGTCAACGGCCTGGTGAAATCGGATCCCCGCCTGCCGTTCGGCGGCGTCAAGCGCTCGGGGTACGGGCGGGAGCTCTCGGAGTACGGCATCCGCGAGTTCGTCAACATCAAGTCCGTCTGGATCGCGTAGCGCGGACGGCCCCGAGAGGGGATGGTATGAAAGCGTCCGACCTGATCGTCCAGTGTCTCGAGCACGAGGAAGTTCGCTACGTGTTTGGCCTGCCGGGCGAGGAGATCCTGGACATCCTGGACTCCCTCCTGGACTCGCGGATCACCTTCGTCCCGACGCGCCACGAGCAGGGCGCCGCCTTCATGGCCGACGCCTACGGACGCCTGACCGGTCGCCCCGGTGTGTGCCTCTCGACGCTCGGACCCGGCGCGACGAACCTCGCGACCGGCGTCGCCGACGCCAACCTCGACCGCGCGCCCCTCGTCGCGATCACGGGGCAGGCGGGCCCCGACCGCATCCACAAGGAGTCCCACCAGCGCGTGGACATCGTCGAGCACCTGCGGCCGCTCACCAAGTGGAATACCCGCGCCGAGACCGCCGCGGTCATCCCGGAGGTCATCCGCAAGGCGTTCAAGCTGGCCGAGTCGGAAAAGCCCGGGGCTTGCCACGTCGAGGTGCCCGAGGACGTGGCGCGTGAAGCGACCGACGGCGCGCCGCTGTCGACCGAGCGGGCCCGGCGTCCGTCGCCGGATCGCCAGGCGCTCGAGACGGCGGCCCGTCTGATCGAGGCCGCGTCCTTCCCGCTGATCTTCGCCGGTAACGGCGTGATCCGCGGGCGGGCGTCCGCGGAGCTTCGCGCGTTCGCCCGGACCCACGGGATCCCGGTCGCGCACACGTTCATGGCAAAAGGCTCGATGCCGTACGACGACGACCTCTGCCTGCTGTCGGTCGGGCTCCAGGCGCGGGACTACATCTCGTGCGGGTTCGATAAGGCCGATCTGATCATTGCCGTCGGCTACGACCCGGTCGAGTACGCGCCGAAGTTCTGGAACCCGGACCGCAAGAAGCCGATCGTCCACATCGACTTCACGCCGGCCGAGGTCGACAGTTTCTATCAGCCCGCTGTCGAGGTCGTCGCGGACGTGCGCGAAGCAATCGAGCTCCTCGGCGGGCTCGTGAAGGGGCAGAAGGACCCGACGCCCTACCTCACCCTCCGGCGCTTCATTCTGGCCGAGCTCGCCGAGGGCGCGGCGGACGATACCTTCCCGCTGAAGCCCCAGCGCATCTTGCGGGATCTCCGCGCCCAGATGGGACGGGAGGACATCCTGATCTCGGACGTGGGCACCCACAAGCTGTGGATCGCCCGCACGTTCCCCGCCTACGAGCCGAACACCGTCTTGATCTCCAACGGCTATGCGGCGATGGGCTTTGCGCTGCCGGCCGCCATCGCGGCGAAGCTCGTTCATCCCGAGCGCAAGGTGGTGGCGGTCAGCGGGGACGGCGGTTTTCTCATGAACTGCCAGGAGCTCGAGACGGCGCACCGCCTCGGGCTCGCGGTCGTCAACGTGATCTTCCGCGACGGCGGGTACAACCTGATCCAGTGGAAGCAACAGACCCATCTTGGACGGGAAGCGGGCGTCCGATTCGGCAACCCGGACTTCGTCGCGCTGGCCGCCGCTTTCGGCGCGAAAGGCTATCGGGTCGACTCGGCGCGCGCGCTGGCGCCGATCCTGGCCGAGGCCCTGGCGCAGCCGGGTCCATCGATCGTCGACGTGCCGGTCGACTACGAGAACGCGAAGCTGACGGCAGGGCTCGGGCAGCTCATCTGTCCGATCTGAGTCCGAGCCGGAGGGAGTGACACGATGGAAGAGCCGCTGACGCGCGAAGTGACACTCACACGCGTCGTCGACGAGCTGGCTCGCCGGGGTTACACGGAGCACTTCCGGGCGGTCGACGGCAGGCTGGAAGCGCTCGGGTCAGGGGAGCGGTTCGCCCCGAAAGACCTGTTGATTCGTGGGTACTATCGCTTCGAGGGCACGTCCGACCCGGACGACATGGCGATCGCGTACGCGATCGAGACCACGAGTGGCGTGCGCGGCATTCTGGTGGACGCCTTCGGCGTGTACTCGGACCCGACGACCAGCGCCGTGCTGAAGGGCGTCCCGATCACCGGGAAGACTGCCGTCTGACGCGCGCTACCTGCCTCGCGGTCGATCGCCGGGCCGACGACGACCGTGGCGATCGTGACCAGCGCGGAGAGCCCCGCGAACGCCGCCCAGGGCACCCTGTTTCCCACCACGCTCGTCGGTAGGCTCGATGGCGTCAGGATTTCGCCGCGAACTTCTGGAACGTGTGGCAGCTCTCGGGGACGTGGCCGCGGCTTCCCGCGAACGTCCACGTCACCTCGCTCACGTACACGTCGCCGTGCGAATCGACCCCGATGCCGTGCGGCGCGGCGAAGCTGCCGGCCGCCACCGGGTCCGGCCCGCCCCACCGAGCGAGTACGCGGCCGTCCCGGTCGTAGACGCTGACGCGACCTGACCGGATCTCGCCGGCCGGGCCGTAGCGGTGCGAGGTCTGGCCCGGCTGCCACCAAAGCTCCGAGACGTAGGCGCTTCCCTGGCCGTCGAACACCAGGTGCGTCGGACGTCTCGTGTCGGTCCACTCGGCGAGGTACTCGCCGTCGGGGCTGAAGATCTGGATGCGGTCGTTTTCGCGGTCGCAGACGAAGACGCGCCCATCGGTGGCGACGGCGATGCCGTGCGGCAGGAAGAACTCACCCGGACCCTGACCCGGCACTCCCCATGACCGCTTCAGCTCACCGGTCGGGGAGAAGAGGTGGACGCGGCAGTTGCCGTAACCGTCCGACACATAGAGGTCACCCCGCGGGCTGACCGCGAGATTGGTCGGACGGTTGAAGGGCCCGCCGGCCCGCGCGACGGTCGCGGTGTTCTTGCCGTCGTAGCCGGTGTCCGACGGCGTGTTCATGGTCCCGAGGGTCATCAGGAGCTTGCCTTGCGGGGTGAACCTCCGCACGGTGTGATTGCCGTCGTCGCTGCAGTAGAGCGTGCCGTCCGGCGCGACGGTGATGCCGTGCGTCCGCAAGGTGAACTGGCCCTCACCCCACGAGCCCAGGAAGTTGCCCTTCCGGTCGTAGATGATGATTGGATGATCGCCGCGGCAGATCAGGAAGACCCGATCCTCGGCGTCGACCGCGACACCCGCAACGTCGCGGTGCGCATATCCAGTTGGGAGCTGCTCCCAGCCCTCGACGACCCCGTAGCTCGGCGCGTTCGCTTGCGTCATCGGATTCCCCCTGTGCTCACGCCCGCTCGTAGGAGAGCCGGCGCACCTTGTCCATGTTCGTGCCCTCGATGCGGATGAGCCGCGTCGGGCCCTCGCGTCGCGGCGAGTGGAGATCGCCCTCGTTGTAGACGTGCGCCATGCCGGGCTTGAGCGTGTAGCTCGTGACCAGACGCACCTTACCGGGCTTGTTCTCGGCGGCGGGCTGGACGAGCGCCCAGTCGCTCATCACGGTCTCCCCCCGGGCCTGACCGTAGATCGCCCAGGACGGACCGTGATCGTGAGGGTTACTCTCCTTGGCGCCTTGGTAGACGTGGGCGAGAATGCAGAAGCCGAGCTTCGGGTCCTCGTAAAGGATCTTGCGCTCGGGCCCGTCGTCGCCGACCTGCTTGGCGACGAACGCCTCGTCCTTCAAGACGTCCTGGACGATCTCGCACACCTTCTTTCGGCCCCCGGGGCCGGGATCGTCCGTGAGGGCGCGCTGACAGGCGGCCGAGAACTGCTCCAGCGTCCAGCTCATGGAATGACCTCCTCAGTCCGTGCGTGGCCGTATCGTACGTCACTTCGGGACGTGCTGGCGAGGTGAAGATTTTCGAGGACTACGCGGCGTCGATTCCGGAAAGCCGGTCGTAGCTGACGGCGACTTGCCCGGTGCCGTCCTGATCGATCAAGAGCTCGTCCGGTGTCACATCGAGGAGCGTCCCGGTGATGGGCGCGCGCGTGTTCATGATCGACAGCGCCACGCGGCGTCCCTTGTACGCAATTGCTTCGGCCATCCACAGCTTTGCCATCGCGTGGCTCAGGTCGTCGACCTCGCGGATCATCCCGAGGCCGGCGACCGGCGCACTGCGATGCGCCGGCTGAGCAAGTCCCGCCGCTGGTACGGGCAGGGGCGTCGCGGGCGCGCTCGCGACGCGGGCCGAAGCGGCCGGTTGCCCCTGATGGTCCCGGGCGGGCGGTCGGTATTCGGTGATCAGCCCGCCGGCGCGTCCGTTCCCCCGAGAATCGGCGGCTGGACGGATGCCCTGCTGGACGACTCGTCCCAAGCCGTGGATGAGCTGGGACATCTGGCCCATCAGTCGGCGGAAGATGTAGAAGCCCAGGAGCGCGATCCCCAGCGCCAGGCCGAGTCCCACCTGAGATTGGATGTGCGAAAGCGCGCCCAGGCGATGGAGCGTCCACACGAACACCAGGAGCGGCACGACGGTGGTCACGGCGAAGACTGCCGATGCCGCCTGCTGCAGTGAGCTCGGTTTGGACATGGCTGCCATCAAAATCCATCGTAGGCGATGACCAGTCCAGCTGCTCCAGGAAAAAGGGCGCCCAGCGCCTGGGGCCCGACGTGTGATATATCGCGGGGTAGGTCGGCAAGACCTGAGAGGAGGCATCAAGGTGAGCGACATGAAGATCGACACAGTGAAGTCCTCGAACAGTGGCGTCCTCGGGCGGGCGCGGAGTGAGGCCAGGGGCCACCGGATCGTCCTCGACTCCTCGTCCCGGCCTCAGCCTGACGCCTTCACCAACAGTGAGGCGTTCCTGGCAGGCGTCTCATCCTGCGGAGTCACCCTCATCGAGATGCACGCCCAGGAATCGGGCATTCCCATGACGGGCATCCAGGTCACCATCGATGGCGCGCGGACCGCGGCTGAGCCAAATCGGTTCACCACGGTCACGATGACGTTCGAGATCGCCGGCGTGAGCCAGTCCCAGGCGGACGAGCTCGTCGCGACCTATCGCGGGCGGTGACCTCTCTACCGCACGGTCGCGGGCGCGACCGACGTGAAGGTCCAGGTCGTGGCGGTTCGGTAGTACCATCGGGTCCCGAGTGAGTCGGTGGACAAGCGCCGGTGCGCGTGGGCCAGGGGAGCGCTCGAGATCCGCTATCATGACCGAGAGTGGGGCGTACCGCTGCATCATGACCGACGGCTCTTCGAGCTCTTGATCCTGGAAGGTGCGCAGGCGGGGTTGAGCTGGTCGACGATCCTGAGAAAGCGCCCCGCGTACCGCAAGGCGTTCGATCGCTTCGACCCGAACAAGATCGCCCGATACAGCGCCGCGCGCGTCCGGCGCCTTATGAACGACGCGGGCATCGTCCGCAACCGGGCCAAGATCGAAGCGACGATCGCCAACGCCCGGGCGTTCCTCGCGGTCCGGCGCGAGCACGGGAGCTTCGACGTCTATATATGGCAATTCGTCGGTGGGCGTCCCGTGCAGAACGCGTGGCGCCGCTGGGCCCAGTGTCCGAACGAAACGGACGACTCGCGAGCCCTGAGCCGGGATCTGATCCGGCGCGGCTTCCGGTTCGTGGGACCGACGATCTGTTACGCTTTCATGCAGGCCACCGGCATGGTGAACGACCACACCCGCGACTGCTTCCGGTGGCGTGCAGTTCAGCAGGGCGCGGGAGGTCGACGGTGAACGGGAGACGTTCGAATGGCTGACAGTCGCCGAGTGCGGCTCGCGGCGGTGGGAGACGTGCCGGCGGGCGAAGGTCGCGTCGTCGAGGCTCACGGCAAGACGCTGGCGCTCTTCAATGTCGACGGCGCCTACTACGTGCTCGACAACACCTGCGCCCACCGCGGGGGGCCGCTCGGCGAGGGCGATCTCGATGGCCCCATCGTGACGTGCCCCTGGCACGCCTGGCGCTGGGACGTGACGACCGGCGCCAACGCCAACAACCCCGCCGTGAAGATGGCCTGCTTTCCGGTGACCATCGAGCAGGGCGCCATCTTCGTCGATCTATTCTGAGGCCGGACTCCCATGGAATCCGTGCCGATGCTGGTCGTGGGCGCGGCGATCGTGACGGGCCTCGGGCTCGTCTTCGGCCTGGTCACGTACCAGCGCTGTCCTCATTGTGGACACCTCGTCCGCCGCGTGTCTCAGGGCTGGCGCCGCTGCGGGTCGTGCGGCCGTCAGTACCGTCGAGGGCTCCGCGTTCGATGAGGGCGTTGCGCGGCATGACGCTCCCGACGACTCGGGCCGTGCTCATCGGAGTCGCCGCGATCGTGGCCGTGGGCGTGCTGGGCGCTGGCGGCTGGTACTGGCACGCCACGACGCAACAGCGCGCGATGGCCACGTATGCCGAGGCGATGACACGGACTCAGGCCGCCCTCGGGTCCGAGGCAACGGCCGACGCCAGGGCCGCGGCGATCCGAGAGCTCGAAGCGGCCCTCACGCAGTATCCCTCGGGTCGAGGCGCGGCCCAGGTGGCGTATCAGCTGGGAAATCTCCGTTACCAGGAGCAGCAGTATGCCCCGGCCCGCGGGGCCTTTGAGCTTGCAGTGGCGCAGGGCGCGACCCGGACGCTGCGGGCCCTCAGCCAGGGCGGCGTCGCCTACACGTGGGAGGCCGAACGCAACTACGCGAAAGCTGTCGAGGCCTTCAAGGCCGCCTTGGAGGGGCTCGGTCCGAAGGATTTCTATTACGAGGAGCTCCTGCTGGGTCTCGGTCGGGCGCAGGAGCTCGGTGGGCACAAGGCCGACGCGATCGCGACCTACCGTCGGGCGCTCGGCGAGCTTACGCAAAGCCGCCGCCTCGAGGAGATCCGCGCACGGTTGGCGGCGCTGGAGGCCTAGCGCCCAGCCCGCCCGGGTCTAGTGCCGATAAGACGGATTATGTCAAGTTAAGCATTCGCGGCTATTCCAGGGGCGCTCCAGGCGGATGAGGCGGATTGCGGGCCCCGTCGGCTCCTACCCGGGGATGTGGGCTTCCTCGGGCAGCTCGGACCACTTGGGCTTCCACTCCGGCACGGTCAGGCCGAACTTTTCGCAGAGCTCCCTGACCTCCGTGGCGAAGGCCTGGCGGACTTCGTCGTTGTCACGGAGCTTGAGCTTGAGCTTTCTATAGACCTGATTCTTCGGCGATCCGGGACGTCCGAAGATGTTCATCGTCCGGATGTACCACTTGGCGAACGTCGCCTGAGCTTCCTGGCGGGTCCGGGGATCCTCGGCGAGCTTCTTCACCCAGTACTCGCCGTGGCGGATGTGGAACTTCTCCTCTTTGAAGATGCCGTCGATCGCACGCACCCAGGGGCCGTAGGACGAGCCCCGCACGTCCTCGAGCTGGTGCCCGGCGCCCCGGTCCATGCAGAAGTTGAAGAAGATGAAATCGGCCCACGTGTCGATCGGGTAATAGAAGATGTTGACCCGCTTGTCGCTCGTGATACGCGCCGTCCCGATGTCGGCGTTGTTGTCGATGCGCATCGTGAAGATCTCGTCGTGCTGGCGCACATGGCTCTCGACGTCGAAGCCGAGGTCGGCCAGCAGACCGTACATCACCGCGGCGTGGCGGAGCTCGTCCTTGGCGATCTGGGCAACGACGTGCTTTTCCTCCACGGTCGGGGCCTTGGTGATCCAAGGCACATAGCCGTAGCCGCCCGCCAGCTCCGAGTCCGCCTGCATCGTCAGGAGATGGACGAGATTCTCTCGATACTCCCTGGTCATCTCGTCGGCGGATTCCAGCCGCGCGCCCCGGTCGATCTTCGCCATCATCGTCTGCGCCAGGTCGCTCATCGGGCCCTCCTAGTCCAGGATACCCTACCCGCGCTGCGGGCGCCGCGCCGTCCGCCATGACGCGCGCAGGCGGGCCCTGCCCGCTTCGCAGGAGGAAGAAGACCGGGATCTGGCGAAAGGGGCCGCGCTCTTGAGGGTGAGGATGCTCGGCGCGGCCGCGCTCACGTTCGCGGCGGTCGCCGCCCCGCGGCGCGTCGGGGCGGCTCGGGAAACTGTTGGTCCACCATCCGGTGATGGCGGAGCCCCACCGCTTCGCGCTGGATCAGCAGCGCCAGGCGCGCGTGGAGCGCGCGGGCGCGTGCCGTCTCGTACTCGCCGAGGAGCCGAGCCTCCTCCACGGGATCGGTCGCGGCGTCGAGGCGACAGCCCACGGTCACGACGTGGGCAAGCGCCGCCTCGAGCCGCTCGCCGGCCCGTCCAAGGGCCACCGCCTTCTCTTGCGCAATCTCGGCGTTGATCCGTCGATGCGTTTCGCTCAGGCGGGTCATCGGCCGCGCGCGATCGCGTCGAGATAGACGGCCATCGTCCGGTCGATCTGGAGCCGGACGTCGAACGCACGCTCGGCCACTTCGCGGGCGCGCCGGCCCATCCCACGCCGGCGCTCGAGATCGAGCAGAAGCCCGATCGCCGCTTCCGCCAGCGCGGTCGGGTCGCCCTTCGTCAGGACACCCGTATCGCCGTCGCGCACGACCTCGTCACACCCGGGAGCGTTGACGGCCACCGCGGGCAGACCGCAGGCCGCCGCCTCGGCGAGGACCAGGCCCTGCGTCTCCGTCTCGGAGGCGAAGAGGAACACGTCGGCCGCCTGATAGCACTGGACGAGGTCGTGGTGCGGCCTCACACCGAGAAAGCGGATCCGCGGGGCGACCGACAGGGTGCTCGCCAGGCGCCGAAGACGCTCGGCCTCGGTGCCGTGCCCGACGAGCACGAGGCGCGCGGCTGCCACGGTGGACGCGATGCGCTCGAACGCGACGAGGACGCGATCGACGCTCTTTTCCCGGTCGAGCCGTCCAACGTAGAGCACCAGCGCTTCGCCCTCGGCGACGCCGAGCTGCCGTCGGGCCGCCGCCCGGTCGCCCGGGCAGAACCGATCGAGGTCCACCCCCGTCGGCACCACCGCGATCGGCGTCCGGACGCCGCGCGCGTGCAGCTCGTCGCGGACCACGGTCGAGGGCGCCAGCACCGCATCGGCGCGCGCGGCGAAGCTGGCGCTCAGCCGCAGCGCGGCCGACTCCACGAGGCCGAGCGGCAGGGGGACGTAGTGTGCGTACTTCTCGTAGCGCGTGTGGTAGGTGAAGACGAGCGGCCGCCGGGCCCGGCGGGCGAGGCGGCGCGCGGCCGGTCCGAGGAGAAAGGGGTGGTGCGCGTGGACGACGTCGAAGTCCAGCCCGGCGACGAGCCGCCCGATCCGCCGCGAGTACGGAACCGCCAGCGCGAACTCCGGGTAGGTCGTGGCCGGAATCGAGGGGTAGCGCACGATTCGGTCCGAGACGTCCTGCGCGCCGGCCAGGCGGGGTCCGAAGACCCACGCCTCGTGCCCGGCGGCCTCGAGGCCCTGCCGGAGCGTCTCGACCGAGATCGTGACGCCCCCGTAAAACGGCAGGTAGTTGTTAGTGAAGAGCGCGATCCGCACCGGCAGGCGTCTCTCAGGCCTTGTTGAACTTCTCGAAATCCTCCGGCTTGATGTTCTGCAACCACTCGCGGAGCTGGTCCGGGTCGTCGGCCTTGACGGGCTCCGCCTCCTTCGTGACCTCGAGGCTCTTCGCCTTGCGGACGACCTCCTCGTCGACGTAGATCGGGGCCGCCACGCGGAGGGCGAGCGCGATGGCGTCCGAGGGGCGCGAGTCCACCGTGTACTCGGTCTCACCGAGCTGGAGGTGGAGCACGGCGAAGAAGGTGTTCTCCTTGAGGTCGGTCACCACCACCTTGAGCACGCGCGCCTCCAGCGTCTCGAGGATGTTCTTGATGAGGTCGTGCGTCATGGGGCGCGCCGGGGCGACCTTCTCGAGCTCGAGGGCGATGGCGTTCGCCTCGAAGATGCCGACCCAGATCTGCAGCGAGCGTTTGTCCTCCTCGTCGCGGAGGATGATGATCGGCATGTTCGAGACGGCATCCAGGGCCAGTCCGCGCACCTTCATTTCGACAAACATGCGGCCTCCTCCGGTCGGGAAGCGAGCGTCCCGCGCAGGCTGTGCGGCAGCACCTGGCTGATGCGGACCTGCGCCAGCTCACCGACGGACGCGCTCCCCTGCCCGTCGAAGTTGACGACGCGATTGCAGCGGGTGCGGCCCGAGAGCTCGCCCGTATTTTTCTTCGACGTCCCGTCCACCAGCACTTCCACTGTCCGCCCGGCGAGCCGCCCGCTCCGCTCCGCGCTCGTCCGGGCGGCCGCCTCCAGGAGCCGCGTGTTGCGGCCGGCCTTCACGTCCCCGGCCACCTGATCCGGCATCGTGGCGGCGGGCGTCCCCGGCCGCTGCGAGTAACGGAACACGAACACGTTGTCGTAGCCGACGCGCTCGACCATGTCGAGCGTCTCCACGAAGTCTGCCTCCGTCTCACCGGGGAAGCCCACGATGAGATCCGTCGAGAACGCCATCGTCGGCACCGCGTCGCGGATCTCCGCGACCAGCTCGAGGTAGCGCTCGCGGGTGTAGCCGCGATTCATGCGCTCGAGCACGCGGTTCGAGCCGGACTGAAGCGGCAGGTGGAAGTACTCGCACACCTTGGGCACGTCCCGCATGGCGCGGATCAGGGTGGGCGTGAGATTGTAGGGATTGGACGTGGTGAAGCGGATCCGCGCGATGCCCTCGACGTCGTTGACCCGCGCGAACAGCTCGCCGAGGTCGGTCGGCGGCGTGAGATCGCGCCCGTAGGCGTTCACCGTCTGCCCGAGGAGCGTCACCTCTCGGCAGCCCTCGGCTGCGAGGCGGCTGACCTCGTCGACGATGACGTCGGGCGGGTGGCTCCGCTCGCGCCCACGCGTCTGCGGCACGACGCAGAAGGTGCAGTGCTTCTCGCATCCCTCCATCACGGTCACGAAGGCCTTGAGGCGCCCGGCGGCCGGCGGGCGCGCCGTGATCTTGACGAGCGGACCCTCGCCCGTCTCGAGCACGGGACGGCGCTCGCGCCGGACCCGGTCGACCAGCTCGGCGACGCGGGCGATGGCGGGCGAGCCGAAGACCAGGTCGACCGACGGCGCCCGGCGTTGGATGGTGCCCTGGTGGAGCTGCGCCATGCAGCCCATCACGCCGATGACGAGATCCGGCCGGCGCGTCTTGAGCAGGCGCAGCTCACCGAGCTTCGAGAAGACCTTGTCCTCGGCCTTCTCTCGGATCGCGCAGGTGTTGACGAGGATCAGGTCGGCCTCGGTTTCGTCCGAGGTCAGCTCCCAACGGTGCTCGCGCAGCAGACCCGCGACCCGCTCCGAGTCGTACTCGTTCATCTGGCAGCCGTATGTGATCAGATGGAGCTTGGCCATTCGTCCCTGGAAAATCCCGCGTTTGCGTTGGACCGACCGTAGCACCCACCGTCGGGCAAGTCAAACCAACGTCGCGAAACACGGGCCCGGAGGCGACTCGACGCTGAATGTTCCCGGTGGGGGGAATCGGGGGGAGCGGCGCGCGCTCCCCCCGATATCGACTAGTCGATCTCGTCCGGCCGGCCGCCGGGACGCGCGGCCACGGGCTTCGTGCCGCCATCGCCGGGATGCCCGTTGCCGTTGCCGAACGTGAGCGGCGGCTTGACCTCGAATTGCCGCTCGAGGCGGTTGCGCCGCTCCTTCCACCCTTCCTGGTACTCGAGCTCGTCCTCGTGCAGCGTCGCCGGCTGCTTGATGCCGTGCGCGTGGCGGAACTGGATGGCGAGCTTCGAAGCCGTGCGGCGCACCTCGTCCCACGGCGTGCCGAGCGCGAACTGATCCGAGATGGCGCCGATCCGGCCCGTATGAATGTTGCAGGAGAGCGTGATGGCCGACAGGATCGGGCCCGACCAGTACGAGGTCTGCGAGTTGATCGGCATCGGCAGGATGTGCAGGTTGTGGCTGCCGCGGCAATCGCCGGCCACCATGGGGGCGGTGGCCCACGGCGAGG
>QHSV01000352.1 GCA_003221655.1 Candidatus Rokuibacteriota bacterium | reverse complement strand
GATGGGCGTGCCCGTGCGCCTGCACACCACGCCCGGCAGAGCCGCGACGGCGCCGCCCGTGATCGGTCAGCATACCGAGGCGGTTCTCCGCAGCCTTGTCGGACTGACCAAGCCGGCCGTCGCGCGTCTGCGAGCCCGGGGCGTCGTCTAAACGGTGGGCTGGAGCTAGAGTCGGTCACGCTCGAGGGGGTTGCCAGGCCGCGAGCTCGACCGGGAGTCTAGCGGCCGCGCTCGCGAACGAACGCGTTCTCGAACACGTAATCCGCCACGCGACGGCCCTGGGCGATCGCCTGGGTCTTGTCGAACGCCCAGTGGATGCCGAGATAGATGCGACTCTGACCGTTCTCCTCCTCGGCCTGGGAGAGCGACGAGAAGCTGCGCGGAATGAGCGGGCGCACGGTTCCCTGGTTGTCCTGAGTCACGCCGTTGAATTCGTCGGATACAAAGGTGAACGCGATGTTGTCGGTCCTGTAAAAATTGCGCAGCGTCTGGAAGAGGGCGCCTCCGAAGCCGGCGTGCCCGGACGGGTAGGCCGGGAACGGCGGGGTGAAGTTCGGGGGGAAGGGCGGGCCGCCGCCGTTGCTGAACGGTGCGCCGAGCGGCGCCCAGGTTGGATCTCTGACCGTCAAGTGGTTGCCATCGCGGTTGGCCTTGCGGATGCCGGTGATCGGCCGCCAGAACTCGTAGTAGTACTTGGACTCCCACAGCACGATGCCCGCGTCGGCCATCGCCACGTTCACCAGCGCCAGAAGCCGCGCGACCTCGGCGCCCGTCGAGCCCATCTGGTCGGCGATCTGCACCGCGATCTGGTTGTACAGCCGCGGCGGCGCGCACAGGCTCGGCGTTCCGTCGTAGGCCCAGAAGATCCCGGCGATCGTCTGATCGAGAGTTCGCTCCGTGGGTGTGACGACACCGTCTCCGCCCAGGCGCTTCACCTCGTCGAACGCGACCGTGTACTCCGAGCTGTGCAGTGGCGGGGGAGACGGCGCACGGAACTGGTCGGACGACTTCAGGACGAACGGTTGGACCCGGCCCCAGTATGCGCCCAGCGCGATCGGGATCTGGCTGATCGGGTCTTGCTGCCACTTCCCCAGCGCGTCGCTCGTGATGTACTCGATGCCCACGCGCGGCTCGGCATGCTGCGAGCCATCGTTGGCCCTGAGCTGTAGGATCGCCGCAGCCGCCCGCCGACCGAGATCGACCCCGTTACTTTTCGCGTGCCCCTCCGGGATCTTGCCGAGATCTTCGGCGAGCACTGCGTCGAAGCTCGGTGTCTGCGAGGGGAAGAGCGCCGCCAGCGTGTCGTGCGCCGCCAGTGCGATGGCGGCGTCCATGGAGCTATTCGCGGGGGCAGGGGAGAGGCCGGCATAGCTCCGGTAACCGCCGGCGATCGCGTTCACCGCTTCGAAGACGGCGATGTGGACGATGGCCATGGCCCGGCTCGCCCGCGTGGGCCCGAATTGCTCCCCGAAGCCACTGTGGTCTATTCCGCTGGCGTCGATCGCGATCTCGTTCCAGTGACGGACCGAATCGAGGCTGGGCCGTGGTCGATGGCTCAGCATCCCCGGAAATTGCGATGGAGGGTCGTAGAGAGGACCCAGCAAGTCGCGGAGACCGCCAGAGACTTCGCCGGCCTGGGCAGACGCGGCGAGACTCAGGGTGAGAATCGTGAGGAAGAACTTGCGGTTCAGTGCGACGATCCCATTCAGCACGGCAGTGCGACATTATCAGCTTCGCGGCGCGCGGTACAAGAAGCTGCGACCGCGATAGTCTCGATTCTTGACACTGCCTCGCACCCAGGAGCATCATCGGAGACATCCATGCGCCGTCTGATCAAGATTTACGACACCACGCTCCGCGATGGCACCCAGGGCGAAGGCGTGTCGTTCTCGATGGAAGATAAGGTTCGGCTCGCGAGCCGGCTCGACGCGCTCGGCATCCATTATATCGAGGGCGGATGGCCGGGCTCGAACCCGAAGGACCTCCGCTTCTTCCGGCGCATGCAGGACGTCACGCTCAAGCACGCGAAGCTTGCGGCGTTCAGCATGACCCGGCGTGCCGGCGGGACCGCCGACTCGGACGCCAACATGCGCGCGCTGCTCGACGCCGGTGCGCCGGTGGCGACGATTGTCGGCAAGTCATGGGACTTCCACGTGACCGAGGCCCTCGGCACGACGCTTCCCGAGAATCTCGCAATGATCGGCGACACGATCGCGTTCCTCCGGCCCCGGATGGACGAGGTCATCTTCGACGCCGAGCACTTCTTCGACGGCTTTCGCGCCAATCCCGACTACGCGGTGGCCACGCTGATGGCCGCGGAAGCGGCTGGGGCCCACTGGCTCGTCCTCTGCGACACCAACGGCGGCACCCTGCCGGCCGAGCTCGTCGCCACGATCCAGGCCGTGAAGAAGCACGTGCGCGCGCCGCTGGGGATCCACGTGCACAACGACGCCGAGTGCGCCGTCGCGAACTCGCTCGCCGCCGTCGGCGAGGGGATCAGCCAGGTGCAGGGGACGTTCAACGGCTTCGGCGAGCGGTGCGGCAACGCGAACCTCGTGTCGATTATCCCGAGCCTCGTCTTGAAGCTGGGGCTCGACTGCATCCCGGAGCCGAGCCTGCGCGAGCTCCGCGACGTCTCACGATTCGTGTCGGAGCTGGCCAACCGCAAGCCTTGGTCCTCGCAGCCGTACGTCGGCGACTCCGCGTTCGCGCACAAGGGCGGCATGCACGTCTCGGCCGTCCAGAAGCACCCGGAGACGTACGAGCACATCAACCCCGAGGCCGTGGGTAACCACCGGCGGGTGCTCGTCTCGGAGCTGGCGGGGAAGTCCAACATCCTCTGGAAGGCGCGCGAGTACGGGATCGACATCGACCAGGACACGCCGGACTCCCGCCGGATCCTCGAGCAGGTCAAGGCGCTCGAAGACCAGGGGTTCCAGTTCGAGGGGGCGGAGGCGTCCTTCGAGCTCCTCATGGAGCGGGCGCTGGGCCGCCACCGACCCTACTTCGAGCTCGAGGCGTACCGGGTGATCGTCGAGGAGCAGAAAGCCGATCAGGAGCCCGTGGCGGAGGCGACCGTCCGGGTGCGGGTGAAGGGAATCCTGGAGCATACGGCCGCATCGGGAAACGGTCCCGTGAATGCGCTCGACCACGCGCTCCGCAAGGCTCTGGAAGAGTTCTACCCGAGCCTCAAGACCATGAAGCTCCTCGACTACAAGGTGCGCATTCTCGACGAGTCGAAGGGTACCGCGGCCAAGACTCGCGTGCTCATCACCTCGGGCGACGGCGAGGAGACCTGGGGCACCGTCGGCGTCGCCGACAACATCATCGAGGCGTCCTGGCAGGCGCTCGTAGATTCGGTCGAGTACAAGCTGCACCGCGACGAGTCCGCGCGGGCCTGAGAATCCCGGTCGCGATCGACCATCGGGCTGAACGCCTGGAGGCGGTCACGAACGGCCAGATCGAGAGTGATCTTCCTGGTCAAGAAATCACCATCCTCCGGATCGGCCCATATCGTAAGCGCTTGAACTGTTTATGAAATCAACCCTCCCTGCCATTCGGTATCGGATTTGCTTTTCCGGTAGAGCAGGAGGGTTCAGACAATGTCGGTCAATGGCACGGCGGTCAACGAGTCGGTCAACGCCAACGGCGGTACGCCCCGCCCCTGGCTGCAGCCCCGCGGAGTGGGCCGTCCTTCGACCGTGGCCCCGTTCTCTCCCCAGATTGAGACGTGGCTACGGGAGACACCGGCGCTCTCCGGTGCCGAGGTGCTCCGGCGTGCGCGTGAGGTTGGCTATCGCGGCGGAAAGAGCGCGCTGTACGAGCTCGTGCGGCGTCTCCGGATCCCAGTCGCCGCAAATCAACAGGCAAACGGAAGCCACTAGGTCGTCGCATTTGTTAAGGACGCACGCCGGGGCGCGAATACGCTCGGCGGGGCGTCCTCTTGTAACATAGAGCCTGGTCACAGCGCAGAGTCTCGCCGGGAGATCGCAGATCGCGCCGGGACCCCGGCGGTCCGCATATTGTCCCGGCCCATCCCAGATTCTCCAGACCTCGACGGCGCTGCGCAGAGCAGGCTCTCATTCCCGCGATCCAGTGCTTCCCCGGTGGGGACGAGACGCGCTACCCTGACGGAAGGGCTCCGAGGACGCTCCACGTGTCGAAGCCGCCCAGATTCGACACCGCGACGCTTGCGCGTACCGGAAGCCGCTGAATAGAAATTACACTCTCCGCGAACCGTCAAGTCGCTAACCTGTGCCGGCTCCTATGGTTGGATCCGCTTGTAGAACAGGAGCTCGCGGTAGCCCTGGGGAAGGTTGTCGATGTAGCCCGAAGGCGTGAAGCCGAGTGCGGTGTGCATCCGGATCGCCGTCGCGTTGGTCTCCTCCGTCGAGGAAAAGAGCCGCGGGCCCGGCGAGATCGCCTCGACCATCTTGAACAGGGCGCGCGCCGCGCCCTTCCGGCGGAAGTCTTCGCGGACCGCGACGAGCGACACGAAGGTGCACTGGAACCAGTCCGTGCGATAGGCGAGGACGCCGACCACCTCGCCGGCCTCTTCGACGACCATCAGGTGATGCCGCTCGGCGTGCGAGCGGACAAACGGGCCCGCCCGCTCGGGCCCGATGACATCGGCGGCGAGTGCCATGACGGCCGCGAGGTCGGACGACTCCACGTGCCGGACGTTCATCGCGCGAGGAACGCGGACAGCTCCCGCCGCACGAGCGGATCGTCGCCGAGCAGGATCGTGTAGTGGTTGACACCGGGGACGACGACCAGCCGGCAGTCCGGGATGGCGTGGGCCATCGCCTCCGCCTCCTCCTGGGTCATGAGGCAGTCGTCCGGCGTGAGGAGCCCGTCCGGCGCCCGCAGCAGGAGCGTCGGTGCCGCGATCCGGTGGTGCCAGGCCCAGAGCCGCGTGCGACCCTCGAACATCGGCAGGCCCTTGACGATCGCCAGGAACATCTCGACCGAGGCGAACTCGACACCGAGCCGGTTCACGGCGGGAGCGATCGAGTCGAATACCTCGGCGCGCACGTCGAGCCCTCCGTCGAACAGGACGAGCTTGGCCACGCGATCCGGGTGGTGCGATGCGAAGCGCACCCCGATGTGGGCCCCGAGCGAGTGGCCCATGATGACGGCTCGGTCGAGACCGAAATGGTCCGGGAGCCCGAGGAGATCGCTGCCGCCCAGGACGTCGGCGATCGGGTACCCGGCGGTGTGGTTGGACGTGAGCCCATGGATCGTGACGATCGCTGGTCCACCGCCCGGCCATTCGTGGACCGCCAGGCTGACTCCATCTATGTTCAGCCGTCGGGGCGCCTCCGCGCCCGACGTTCGGGCAGTCATAGCGTGAGCCCGCTCTAGTACGTGCCCGGGCGGATCTGCTTGTACAGCTGCTTGAGGCCGTCCGCCGAGAACGTCGGCGACTTGCAGAGCGAGATGATCTTGCGCTCGTCGGCCTCCACCTTGACGACGGCCTCCGGGATTCGGGGGGCGATCTCGGCCGGGATCGTCACGGCGCCGTGCTGGTCGGCGTGGATCAGGTCACCGGGCTTGACCCAGAGCCCGCCGACCTTGATCGGCAGGCCGAAGTCCACCATGTGCACGTAGGCGTGGGAAACCGAGATGTGCGCGGCGGCGAACTGGAACCCGAGCGCACGCACCTCGTCCAGATCGCGCACCGAGCCGTCGGTGAGGACGCCGGCGCTGCCGAGCGCGCGGTGGATGTTGGCCTGCACTTCACCCCACTGGGCGCCCTGGCCTCGCGGCTCGTCGAGATCGTGAACCACGATGACGCGGGGCGCGGGAATCGAGAGGACGTAGTCCCACCACCCGAACGTCGAGGCGCGGTGGCCCTCGAGCGGTTGCGGCTCGGCCCGGATCACCGCGGTGACGGCGTAGCCGACCAGCGGCCCGAGCTCGGAAAAGAGGGTCCGGATCTCGGACGACATGTTTCCCTGGTTGCGGGGGCGAACGTTGAACGTCTCGATCGCGTTGGCCACGCTTGGACTCGAGATCTTCTTCAGGGCGTCGATCATTAGAGGGTGTCCTTTCGGCGCTGGATCAGTAGAGTTTTGAGCGTCTCGACGGTCTGGCGGATCGACTCGAGGTTCGGGTTCACGCGGAGCGCCTGCTGGAAGTAGTCGAGCGCCTTCGCCGGCTGATCGAGCTCCAGGTAAATCAGCCCGTAGCCGCTCAGCGCTCCGAAGTGGTACGGGTTACGCTTCATCACCTCGTCGCAGTCGTCGAGCGACTTCTGATACGCGCCCAAGAGGTAATAGACGGTTGCCCGCTTGTTCCACCCTTCAGCGAACTCCGGACGACGCTGGACGATCGCGGTGAAGGTCTCCACGGCGAGCTCGCCTCGCCGAGCGTTCATCTGCTCGACGCCGACGGCGAAGAGACGGTCGACGTCCTCGTCCCCGGATCGGCTCCAGACTTGCCACATCGCGTTCTCCGCGAGCGCCCGAACGAGCCGGTCGGCGTCGCGCAGCGCTCCGGCGAGCTGCGGCACGTCGGTCATCAGCCCGGTTTCCCCGAGCGCCATGACGCCGCGGCGGCGATTGTCGACGTCGCTCCCATCGGCCAGCGCCGCGAGGGCCTCCTCGCGCGTCGGTCCCGCTGCGAGGGGCGGGGGCACGCCGGGCATTGTGACGATGGCGCCGAGCGCCAGCAACACCGGCCAGCAGCGGGTCACGGCGTGTAAGCTTCGTTCACGTTGGTAGTGGCGTAACCGGGCTGGGTTCCGCCGCCTGGCACGTAGATCCGGTTACCGACGACCGCGGCGCCGATACCGTGGCGGGGCGTGCGCATCGGCTCCTTGGCGATCCAGCGCTTACCGGCGACCTCGTACATCTCGTTAGCGCTGAAGATGCGGAGCGGCGCCTCGCCGCCGAAGACGTAGAGGCGGTCGCCGAGGGCGGCCGCGGCGAGTCCGCCACGGCCGACGGGGAGCGGCGCTCCCGTGGACCAACCGTCGGTCGCCGGATCATAGATCTCGACGGTCGCGTACTGGGTCCCGATGAACGACGTGCGCCCGCCGATCGCCCAGAGCCGCCCCTGGAATGCCACCGCCGCGAGATGATCGCGCGCCGTCGGCAACGGCGGGGCGTCGGTCCAGCGGTCGGAGGCCGGGTCGTACACTTCGTGCGCGTTGCTCACGCTATCGCCGGCGCCGCCGACGGCGTGCAGACGGCTCCCGAGGGCGATCATCGCGAGCCCGCCGCGCGCCAGGCGCAGCGGCGCGCGCGTCGCCCAGGAATTTCGCGTCTCGTCGTACTCGTACACGGTCCTGAGCGGGGTCCAGCTCACGCGACCGCCGCCATGGCCGCCGGCCA
>QHSV01000236.1 GCA_003221655.1 Candidatus Rokuibacteriota bacterium | reverse complement strand
GAAGACGACGGCGATGAGCGAGAACACGAACGAGTTGTAGACGGTTTGCTGGAAGATCTCGTTGCCGAGAATGTCCCGGAAGTTCTGCAGCCCGATGAACTGCCCGGGTGACCCGACCCAGTAGTCGGACAGGCTGAAGTAGATCGCCATCCCGAACGGGTAGGCGACGAGGCCGACGATCAGGGCCAGCGCGGGCACGATCAGGCTGTAGCCGAAGACGTGCTCCTGCTCCCACCACTCGCGGACGCGCGCGAGGCGGCCGAGCCGCGGGAGCCCGGTCGCCTCGAGCGCACGTTGACCAACGGCCATGCTAGGTCTTTCCCTTCGTCTCGAGCTTACCCTGCAGCGCGAGCTTGATCTGATCTTCGCCCCAGGCCAGGGCGCGCTTGGTGGGCATGCCGTTGATGGCCTTGGCGACGATGTCGGGCAGGATGAAGTTGACCACGATCAGCTGCACGGCGGCGTTGGGCTTGGCGGGCCAGCCCTGCTCGTGCACGTATTCGGCTTCCTTCGGCAGCATGGCGTACTTGGGGTTGCTCGCCCAGATGGGGTGCTCGGCGAACCGCTTGAGCGGGGGCTGGTTGAACGCACTGCCCCCGACGATGAAGGCGTCGTAGTTCTCCTTCTGGAACAGGAACTTGATGAAATCCTTGGCGAGCGAGACGTTCTTCGAGAACTTCCAGATCGCCAGCGAGTTGACGCCGGTTGCGCAATGGATGCCGGCGGGGCCGGCCGGGCTGTTGTGGTGGTTGATCTCGTCGGCGATCGGCATGTTCTTCACGACGGCGGCGACGTAGGGGCTGATCGCGTTGTGGATCCAGGAGCCCTTGCCCGAGAGCAGGAAGCGGTTGTTGGAGGCGTTGTCCCAGGACAGCACCTCCGGCTCCATGGCGTTCGCGTACAGATCCTTGTACCACTCGACGACCTGCGCGGCCTTGTCGCTGTTGATGGCCGGCGTCTTGCCGTCCGTCTCCAGCACCTTGCCGCCGTTGCACCACAGGATCGACCAGAACGAGATGTTGGCGTCGGTGCAGTGGCTGATCGGGATACCGACGGGGTTGCCCTGCTTCTTGAGGATCTTCCCCGCCTTGAGGAGCTCATCCCAAGTCTTCGGCGGCTGGAGCCCGGCCTTCTTGAAGTGCACTTCGTTGTAGCACCCGGGGAACGCGACCCAGTACCACGGCACCGCCCGCCACCCCGACGCCGTCTGACACGTATCCCTGGCGAACGTGTACCAGCCGCCGTACCCCTTGCCGAGGTAGTCGACGAGGTCGCCCATGTCGACCAGATGCTGCTCGTAGAGGAAGGGGTCGGCGGCGCCCGTGATGATGAGGTCGTGGCCGGATTGCGACGCGACCTGGGCCGCGCGCTTCGCGAACAGCTGCGGGAAGGCGATCGTGTCGACGCGCACCGTCACCCCGGCCTGCTTACCAAAGAGCTCAGCCTGCCTCCGCAGCTCGTCGTCGGACGCCGGGACGAAGTGGTTGCCCGTGAGGAATGTCAGCTCACGCTTCTGGGCGAAGGCGGGAGCCCGGCCAAGCGGGACCGACGTGCCCGCAAGAACGGCCGTGGAGGTCTTGAGGAATCGCCGGCGGGTGATCGCGCTGCTCATGGCCTTGCTCCTTGCCGTTACGCGGCGCCACTCTCTTTGAGCTTGCCCTGCACGGCCAGCCTCACTTGGTCCTCGGCCCACGCCATGGCCCGCTTGGTCGGCATGCCGTTGACGGCCTTCGCCACCATGTCGGGCAGGACGTAGTTGACCTGGATGAGCTGTACCGCGGAATTGGGCTTGGCCGGCCAGCCCCGCGGATGGGCGAACTCCGCCTCCTTGGGGAGCATCGCGAACTTCGGATTCTTGGCCCAGATCGGGTGGTCGGCGAAGTGCCGGAGCGGCGGGTGGTTGAAGGCGTTGGAGGCGACGATCCAGGCGTTGTAGTTGTCCTTCTGGAAAAGGAACTTGATGAAATCCCTGGCGAGCTGGATGTTCTTTGAGAACTTCCAGATGCTGATCGCAGTGATCGGCGGCGCCGAGTGGGTGCCGGCAGGTCCGGCCGGGCTGTTGTGGTGGTTGATCTCGTCGGCAATCGGCATGGCCTTGGTCAGGGCCAGGTTGTAAGGACTGATGGGGTTGTGGATCCAGGAGCACTTGCCGGCGAGGATGCAGCGATTGTTGGACGCGTCGTCCCACGAGAGGACCTCCGGTTCCATCGCGTCGCGGTACAGCTCCTTGTACCACTCGATCACCCGGGCCGTCTTGTCCGAGTTGATGGCCGGGGTCTTCCCGTCGGCCTCGAGCACCTTGCCGCCGTAACACCAGAGCACGGACCAGAACGTCGTGTTGGCGTCGGCGCAGTGGCTGATGGCGATGCCCACCGGGTTGCCTTGCTTCTTGAGGATCGTGCCGTGCTTTAGCAGCTCGTCCCACGTCTTGGGGTGCTCGAGCCCGGCCTTCTTGAAGTGAGTCATGTTGTAGGTGGCCGGGAAGGAGACCCAGAACCAGGGCACCGCGCGCCAGCCAGCCTTTGTCTTGGCGGCCTCTTCGGCGAACGCATACCAGCCGCCGTACTTCTTCCCGAGGTCGTCGATCACGTCCCCCAGCTCGACGAACTGGTTCTCGTAAAGGAACGGGTCGGCGTCGGCGACGAACAAGAGGTCGTGACCCGACTGCGCTTGCGCCTCAGCCGCGCGCTTGGCGGGAAGTTGCAGGTGGGCGATGGTGTCGACCCTCACCGCGACGCCAGCCTGCTTGCCGAACGCCTCGGCCTGCTTGCGCAACTCGTCGTCGGAAGCGGGGACGAAGTGGTTCCAGCTGAGGAACGTCAGCTCACGCTTCTGGGCGAATGCGGGGGCCTTCCCGAGCGCGATCCAGGACGCCATGCCGGCGGTCGCGCTGGAAGCGACACGAAGAAAGCGTCGTCGCGTGGTCCCTTGCATACGGACTCCTTGCTCAGCAAGGTTGTTGATGGAAAGGGTGTTCCGAGGGATCAGGAGCGCTCTCACCCCCTCGCGGCCGACGGTTGCCCGGTTCTACCACCCATGGTCCACACCGTCAAGGGCACACGGCGATCAACGTAGGCCCCGAGGTTCGCAATGCCCGACTCACCGCCTCGCCGAACCGCTCGTCGCCGTCGGCGGCGAATGCCTTCACTCGGAAGCTCTCGGCCAGACGCGCGAGGTCGGGCGCATCGGACGCACCGTCGCCGAAGGTCACCACGACGATGGGCGCGCCGAGTCGTGTCGCGGTCTGGAGCTCGTTCTCGGCCGCAATCAGCCCTTCGTTCCCGGTGAAGCAAACAATTCGTCGGTCGGGATGCACGAGGTGCGCCGCGATCGCGGCCGGGAGCGCAAAGCCCGCCGTGGCGCGCTCGTTGGACACGAGGTACTCCCGCGGCGCGATCGCGTGCCAGGCGACAGCGACGTCCCCTAGGTGAGGGCCGGCATCGACCGCGGCGATCGTGCCGGCGGGCGTCGCTTCGCGAGCGATGCTAATCATCGCTCGCCAGCCGAGCACCGCACCGGCACCGGCCGCCGAGCGCTCATGCTTGAGCCGGTCGAGCGCGGCCACGTCCCAGTCGGCCAGCTCCCGGTCGCGCAGCCGCGGCGCGAGCTCCTCGAGAACGACCGCGACCTCGCCGACCACCTCGACCGCGGGGATCCGATCGCCCAGCGCCTCCGGCGGCCCGACGCTGAGCACGGTGACCGTCGACCACCAGGGTGCCTGAACGAGCTCGAGCGCGTCGAGCCCGAGCTCGACGATGAGATCCGCACGCTTCAGCAACTGCTCGTCGGCGCCGTCACCGCCGAGAGTGCCCAGCATCAGCGGGTGCGGGTCCGGCAGCGCGCCCTTGGCCCTGCGCGTCACCAGCACGGGCGCGGGCAGCGCCTCCGCGAGCGCACGGACCCACGGCTGGACGCTGGTCGAGCGGCAATGTAGTCCTGCGACGAGCAGCGGGCGAGACGCGACGGCGAGCAGTCGGGCCGCCGCGTCGAGCGCGCCGGGATCGGGCGCGGGCAGCGGATCCGGCCGGCACGACGTCGCGACGAGCAGTGCCGGCTGACGTGCGACCTCGGGTCGGATTTCGAGATGCACCGGACCCCGTGGCTCGGTGGCGGCCAGCCGCGTCGCGTGCGCGATCCATTGCGCCGCCGACTCTGCCGCTACGCTGAGGCTCGCCTTGCAGGCGCCGATGTCCCCGTGGTGGTCGTCGGTCAAGACGATCATCGGCGCGCGGTCCACGCGCGCCTGGGCGATGCCGGCGAGGGCCGCCGCGACGCCGCGGCCGGATCCCACGACCACCGCGCCCGGCGCCTCGACGAGATCGCCGGTGACCGCGGCCATGATGCACGCGGCGGTCTCCCCGGACGCGAGCGTCAGCGGCAGCTCGCCCTCGCGCGCCGCCTCGAGCAGCGGGAGGTTCGTTTCAAGACCCGCCACGCCGAAGAGCCGCGGCGTGCCGGCCCGCTTCAAGCCGTCGACGACGACGTCGGCGACGGTACTCCGGCTCACGCCGACCGGGGCTCGGCCGCCGTCATGTCCTCGCGAAGCCCTCGAACACCGGCCGCATGCGCTCGAGCGCCAGGCGCAAATTGGCCTCCGAGTTCGCGTACGAGAACCGGAGATATCCCTCACCGTGAGCGCCGAACGCCGCGCCCGACAGCGCCGCCACGCCGGCCTCGGTCAGGAGCCGCTCGGCGACCTCGGCCGACGGCCGGCGGGTCCCCGTGATGTTCGGGAACACGTAAAAGGCGCCGCGCGGTCGGGCGCATCGAACGCCGGGCAGCTGGTTGAGGCCGTCCACGAGCAGGTCGCGCCGGCGCTTGAACTCGGCCACCATGCGGGCGACCGGCGTCTGATCGCCCTGGAGCGCCGCGATGCCGGCGAGCTGCACGAACGAGGCCGTGCAGGAGTTCGAGTTCACCATGAGCCGCGCCACGTGCTCGGCGAGGGGCGGCGGCATCACGCCGTAGCCGAGGCGCCAGCCGGTCATCGCATACGACTTCGAGAAGCCGTCGAGCAGGATGGTCTGGTCTCGCATCCCCGGCAGGCCCATGATCGAGGCGAAGTCACCCTCGTAGAGGAACTGCCGGTAGATCTCGTCGGTCAGCACCGGGATCTTCCGCGTGACGGCGATCGCCGCGATGCGTTCGAGCTGGTCACGGTCGAGCACGCCGCCGGTGGGATTCTCCGGTGAGTTGATGACGATCAGCTTCGTCTTCGACGAGACGCGGCGCTCGAACAGCTCGAGATCGAATCCAAAGCCGCTGTCCTCGCGAAGCGGAATCGGCACCGGGACGCCGCCGACGAAATTGATGACGGACTCGTAGATCGGAAATCCAGGATTCGGGTGGATCACCTCATCGCCATCGCCGATCAGGGCCATGATCGTGAAGAACATGATCGGCTTGGCGCCCGGCGTGACGACAACTTCCTCGGGCGAGACCGGAACGCCACGCGTCTCGGCGACGTGCTTGGCGATCGCCTCGCGAAGCTCCGGCAGCCCCGCCGACGGGCCGTAGTGCGTCGCCCCCGCGTCGAGCGCCTGCTTTGCGGCCTCCTTGATATGCGCCGGCGTGTCGAAGTCCGGCTCGCCGATTTCCAGGTGAATGATTTCGCGGCCGGCGCGCTCGAGCTGCCGCGCGCGGGCCAGCACCTCGAACGCGGACTCGGTTCCGAGCCGGGCCATCCGCGGGGCGACGTTCATGGGCGTCTCCTTTTATAGGCTCGCCTGGCACTACTTCCCGGAAGGTCCCTATTATAAGGCGTGGACTTCGCGCGCGTTCCAGCGGGGCCGTTCAGCATGGGCTGGGCTCACGGTCACCCGTCCGAGGGCCCGGCCCATGTCGTCTGGGTCGACACTTTCCTCATCGCGCGCACACCCGCGACGAACGGAGACTTCGCCGCGTACATGGCGGCCACCGGCGCCTCATCGCCGCCGTTCTGGTCCAATCCGGCGTTCGCCGACCCGCGCCAGCCCGTCGTCGGTCTCTCGTGGACCGACGCCGGCGCGTTCGCCGAGTGGTCGGGCGCGCGGCTGCCGACGGAGGCCGAGTGGGAAAAGGCCGCGCGCGGCGGCCTCGACGGTCGGCGCTACCCGTGGGGCGACGACGCGAAGCCTGGCGTCACGTTCGACCGTCCGCCCCGCGTCGGCGAGACGCCGGGCAACACGCTGGGGCTCACCGATCTCTCCGGCGTCTGCCATGAATGGTGCGGCGACTGGTTCGCCGAGGACTATTACCGCCGCTCGCCTGACCGGAATCCGCGCGGCCCGGTAACCGGCACGCGGCGCGTGAGTCGCGGCGGCGCGTGGCGTCACGCAGACCCGTGGAGCCCGGTCGCCCATCGCTCGTCTCTGCCGCCGCACCTTCGTTACTCCGACTACGGCGTCAGATTCGCCCGCGACGAGTGACGGAGAAGGAGAAGCCGAGCCGAAGTCGCCTCAGGGTAGACCGGGCGTGTCGGAGCCGGGTCGCTTCTCTCTCGGGCCACCCTCGGTCTGAGCCGGGCTCACGGCACCCGCTACAACAACCAGGCGCTCCGATACAATACCGTCCGTGCAGCGGTCGATCCTGAAGGAAGGGGTCGTGGCCGGCTTGATCGGCGCGGCTGTCGTCGCCGTCTGGTTCCTCCTCTTCGACATCTGGCGCGGCCAGCCGTTCCTGACCCCGGGGCTCCTGGGCGCCGCGGTCTTCCAGGGCGTGACCAACCCGATTGGACTTCGGCCCACCGTGGGCAACGTCCTCGGCTACACGATCATCCACGGCCTGGCGTTCATCGCGTTCGGCGTCGTCGCCGCGAGCCTCATGGCCGTCAGCGAGCGCGAGCCCACGCTGTTTGTCGCCTTCGTGATCCTCTTCGCCAGCTTCGAGGTGTTCGTCTTCGGCATCGTCGGGGCGCTCGGGAAGTCGATGCTGGGCGCCCTGGTCTGGTGGGCGATCCTCGGCGGCAACCTCCTCGCCTCCCTCGCGATGCTCTGGTACTTCTTCCGCGCCCACCGCGTCCTGTCGCGCACGCTGATCGGCTCCTGGGGCAGCGTGTTCCGCGAGGGCGTCGTGGCCGGCCTGCTCGGCGCCGCCGCCGTCGCGCTCTGGTTCCTGGCGATCGACTGGATTCAGGGCGAGCCGCTGCGGACACCGCGGCTCTTGGGCGCCGCGATCCTTCGTCAACCCGATCCCGGGGCCGCGATCATCTCTTATACGGTCGTGCACGGGATCGCGTTCGCGTTGTTCGGAATTGTCGGCGCCGCGCTGATCGCGGGCGCCGAGCGCCAGCCGCTCTTCGTCTTCGCCCTGGTGATCTTCTTCACGGCGTTCGAGGTGTTTTTCGTCGGCGGTGTGTTGATCGCGGCGAAGTGGGTCCTGGACGAGCTGGCGGGGTGGACCATCTTCGTCGGCAACCTCCTCGCGACCGGCGCCATGCTCGCCTACTTCATCAGGGGCCACCGCGCCCTCGCTCGTCGGCTCACGACGGCCTGGGCTGAAGACGACTAGCGGTCAGGTCGTTCGGCGGCGGAGGACGAGCAGGTCGATGGCTTCGAGGACTGGAGTCGGCGCGGTCTCGCGGGCGGCGGCGTGGCGCATCCGGGTGAGGCCTTCGTCGAACTCGGCGTCGGTGATCAACTCGAACGTCGACAGCGCTCGCCGCTTGATTCGCTCGTAGTGGGCCGTGAGGCTCGGGTCGATCTCCTGCACCAGCGTATCGAGGGCCGTGAGCTCGAATCCCTGCGCGACGAAGGCCTGCCGCACTGCCTCGAGCGTCGGCAGGCGCGCCTCGTCGACGGCGCGGGCCGACGGGAAGAACGCGTAGTGCGGCACACCGTCCAGGCGCCCGCTGAAGACGTTGCGGATGAACACGAGCCCGCCGGGCTTGACCACCCGGTGGAGCTCACCCGCGCAGGCGGCGACGTCCCCGACGTGATGGATGATCATCGACAGGAACGCGAAATCGAACTCGGTGTCGGCGGCGGGGATCGTCTCCGCGGCGCCGGCGCGGTGGTCCACTCGCGGGTGTGCGCTGTAGCGCTCCGCCTCCACGCGCATCTTCTCCGACGGCTCGACGGCGACGACGCGGGCGTCGAACGCATCGGCCAGCAGGATCGCGAAGCGCCCCGTGCCGGCCCCGAGATCGAGGACGGTCAGGCCTGAGCGCGTGCCACCGAGGTAGCGGGCGATCGCGTCCATCCAGAGCCGGCCGGTGTCCTTGGAGAGAGCACGACCGGCGCGATACGCGCGCCAGAGAGTCCGGTCGTAGTCGACCCTCGTCACCAGAGAGCGTCGGGAAGGGGCAGTCCCACGAACGCGTCGGTCGGCATCGGTCCCGGCGGCGTGATCGCAAGGCGCTCGGCCAGGGCGTAGAGCTGGCGCAGGTGCTGCGCGGCGTGCCACGTCGTGCGCTCGAGCAGGGCGTGGCCCGACTGGGGGCCATAGTAGACCTTGATCACGCGCTCGAACTCGCGGGGCGATGCCCCCTCGAACCACCCGGTGATGCGTCCGCGCACGAGGGCGCCATAGCGCGCGATGGCCGGCCCGTCGCGAAGATCGGCGGGCGCCTGGTCCAGCAGCCAGGACGCCGGGAACTCGCCGAGGTCCATACCGTCCACGAATGCCAGCGAGAGCCGGAACACATGATAGCCGAGGTTACGCAGGGTCCGATCGCGCTCCGGCGGCCGCCAGTCCATGTGTTGATCCGGCACGCCGCGAATGAGCCCCTGCGTCGCATCGAGGATGATGTCGAGCCGCTTGGCCAGCTCGGTCGGGGCAAGCTTGATGTCCGCCGAGTACGGGATGCCGAGCAGCGCGGCGTATGCCGGTGGGTTCCACCCGTGCGCGGCGCGGTCGCCGACGGTCACCGCCGGCACGCGGCCTATCCCCAGCCGCGCCAGCTCGGCGTAGCCGGCCGGGTTCGCCTGCACGTCGACCGGGTCGAACTCGACCCCCCAAGACGAGAGGAGCTCCTTCGTCTTGGCGCAGGACGATCAACCCGGCCGGTAGAAGAGCTTGACCACCGTTCCGGAACCTCGAGCCGCTTCCTGACTAGTCATGTGGGTCTCCTCGCGGAATCGCGATCAAGATTGTACCCGAGGGCCACGGGTGCGTCGACACCCTCAGGCGGCAAGCCGATTGTAGAGCCACGCCCAGCCAAAGGCGGCGAGCCACGCGAACACGATCAGGACGACGAAGGTCCCGACGAATCCGCCATAGGTCAACTGCTGGGGCAAGAGCGCGGCGACGTCGGCTCCGAAGAACTGCGCGTTGAACAGGAACCGGAACGCGTCTCGCCACACGACCGCCAAGACATAGAAAAGGATGTAGAAGCCGCCCGAGAGAATCGCGAGCGAGTTGGCGAAGGCCGTCGGGTTCAGCATAGCCCCTCCTGCGCGCATCAGCGTCACCGTCCGCGGAAGGTCGGCGCCTGCTTGCGGGCGAACGCGCTCACGCCGTTGCGGAAGTCTTCGGTGTGGCCGCTCGCGGCGATCGCCTGCGCTTCGAGCTCCATCTGCGTCTCGAGGCTCTCCCACGTCGACTGGTGGAAGAGCCGCTTGGCGCCGCCGAACGCCTTCGACGGTCCCTGGGCCATCTCGCGGGCGAGCGCCGCGACCGCCGTGGCGAGCTCGGCGTCGGGCACCACGCGGGTCACCAGCCCCCACTCCAGGGCTTCGCGCGCCGAGAGCACGCGGTTGGTGAAGTAGAGCTCCATCGCGCGCCGGAGACCGACCAATCGTGGGAGAAAGTACGACGACGACCCGTCGGGCGTGGCGGCGATCTTCGAGTAGGCCATCGTGAACCGCGCGGACTCGGCGGCGACCACGAGGTCGCCGGAGAGGGCGAAGCTGAGCCCGCCGCCGGCCGCGACGCCGTTCACCGCCATGATGACGGGCTTGTCGCTCCGACAGAATCGGGACACGGTCCCGTGCAGATAGGTCGTCAGCTCCTTGACGAGCACGCCGATGCGCTCCAGGTTGTCGACGAAGTCCTTGACGTCGCCGCCGGCGCAGAAGGCTCGACCCGCGCCCGTCACCACGACGCAGCGGATCGCCGGGTCCTCGTCGACCTCGAGCGCCGCGTGGAAGAGCTCCCGGCCGAGGGCGAGACTCAACGCGTTGAACGCGTCGGGGCGGTTGAGCGTGATCGTGGCGACCCCATCGCGGCGCTCGAGGGTCAAGAACTGGAAGTCCATGGCGGTCGTCCTCCTCCGTTCAGGTCTGCCGAGCGCGCCGGCGGGCCACGCGCGCAACGACGTCCAGGACGTCTTTGATCTTCAACGGCTTCACCACCACCAGGTCGACGCCGTGGATCTGGCGCTCCTCCGCTGACAGCTCGACGCCGAAGCCGGTGACGAGGACGACCGGCACCGCAGGCGCGATCTCCTTGACCGACTGCGCCACCTGCCAGCCCGAGACCCGCGGCATCGCCAGGTCGGTGAATACCAGGTCGAAGGGCTCCGCGCGGAATCGCGCGATCGCCTCGCCTCCGTCGGTGAGCACCACGACCCGATGGCCTTCCGTCGTCAGGACATCGCCGAGCACCGTACCGACCTCTTCTTCGTCGTCGACGACCAGGCACCGCAGCGAGACGCCAAGCGGGGTGGGCTCGGGTGCCGGGGCCAGCCCGTCCAGGTCGGGGGCTTCGCCAGGTGTGAAGGTCAGGCGGAACGCGGTGCCGCGCCCGACGTGGCTCTCGACCGTGATGCGCCCGCCGTGACGGGAGAGGATCCCGTACGTCATCGAGAGCCCGAGCCCGGTGCCCTGCGGTCCCTTCGTGGTGAAGAACGGGTCGAAGATCTTGCCCCGGATGCCATCCGGGATGCCGACGCCGGAGTCGGCCACCGTCACCACGACCTCGTTGTTCTCGACGGCCGTGGTCAGCGTCAGGGTGCCACCCGTCGGCATGGCGTCCACCGCGTTCAGGATGAGATTGGTCATCGCCTCGCGCAGCTCGGCGGGATCGCCCGCCACCGGCGGCAGGCTCGCGAACGAGGTCTGCACGTCGACCGCGACGCCCCGGCTGCGCGTCTCCTCCCGCCAGCGCGACTGGGTGATCTCGAGCGCGCCGCGCACGACGTCGTTGAGGTCGACCTCGACGAAACGCTGCTGATCGCGGCGGATCCGCGTAAACTCCTGCAGCCGGCGGACGGTCTGCGCGCCGTCCAGGGCGGCGCGCTCGATGACCTGGATCCACTTGCGAAGCTGCGGATCTTGAATTCGCTGGAGCGTGAGCTGGGCCCGTCCCAGGATCGACGCGAGCAGGTTGTTGAAGTCGTGCGCCACCCCCGAGGCCATCTCGCCGAGCGCGCGGAGCTTCTCCGTGCGCACGAGCTGATCCTGCGCCGCGGCCAGCTCGCCATACGCGCGGGTGCGCTCCTCGAAGAGGCGCGCGTTGCGCAGTGACAGCGCGGCGAGATCGGCGATGTTCGTCAACAGCCGCTCGTCGGCTTCGGTGAACGCCCGCTCCGCGCTCCGCAACGTCAGAACGCCGATCACCGTGTCTCCGGCCTTCATCGGGACGCCGAGCCAGTGTCGCGGGTGTGCGAAGGTCGCCACGGGCTCGACGCCGCGACGCGAACACTCGGCGATGTAGTCCTCCGTCAGGACCGCCTCGCCCGTCACGAGCACGACCGACATCAGTCCCACGGCGTGGCTCGGGTATCGGAGGGGCGTCCGCATGTCGCGCGCACCGTTCACGGTACGGAGCACCACCTCGAGATCCCGCCGCTCGTCGTCGAGGAGCACGATGGCCATGTTGGCGGCGTCGAGGATGCGGGCCACCTGGGCCCGGATGGCCTCGAGCAGCGTGGCGCGATCGAGCTGGCCGGTGACCGCCCGCGATAGCTCGTAGAGCACCGAGAGCTCCTCGACCTGCCGCCGGTTCTGCGCGTAGAGTCGCGCGTTCTCGAGGGCGATGGCCGCGCGGGCGGCGAAGCTCTCCAGAACCGCCAGGTCCTCGTCGAGAAATGGCGCGGCGGCGGGGCTGGTTCGATTCATCGCGATGACGCCGAGCAGCCGTTCCTGCACGCTGAGCGGGAACGCCATCGCGCGGCGCACGCCCATATCGACCCACTTGCGCAGGGCGAAGCGCGACGCCGCGTAATCGTTGACGATGAGTCCGCGGCGCTGCTCGGCGCAGGCGCCGACCACGCCGTGCCCGAAGGCGATCGCCAGGTCCTCGAACCCGCCGTCCCGCGTCCAGGCGCGCGGCGCCAGCCCGCCGTCCGCGTCCACGAGGTAGATGACGCCGTGGGCATCGAAGAGCCGGGTGGCGCGTTCGACGACCAGCGTGAGAAGACGGTCGGGGTCGAGCTCGCGGGCGAACTCGCGCTCGGCCTCGGCGAGGGCTGTGATCTGCCCCCGACGGGCCGTCTCGAGCGAGAAGAGGTGCGCGTTCTCGAGCGCGAGCGCCGCCTGGTCGCCGAAGGCCTGGAGCAGCCCGACCTCCGCCTCCGAAAAGACCCGGCCCGAGGCGTCTCCCAGCGACAGCGTGCCGATGATCCGCCCTTTCGCCCGGAGCGGCACGGCGAGCAGCGCGCCCTCGCCTTCGCGCCGCATCGTCTCCGCGACCTCGTCGCTCAGAACGATCGACGGGTCATTGAAGACGTCGGGCGACGTCACGGCTCGGCCCTCGACGGCCGCTCGCCCGGACGCCCCGACGCCCGCGGGCAGCACGGTCCCGAGCGGCGAGGCATCGCGAAGATGACCCCCGCGCGCCAGGGTCACCAGCGACCCGTCGGGCTGCAGCAGTCGCAGCACGGACGATCTCACCCGGAAGAGCACGAGCACGCTCTCGGCGATCTGGTCACCGACCGCCCGCGGATCGAGGCTCTCGGTCAGCGTCCGCGCCAGCCGGGCCAGCTCTTCCGCTTCGAGCCGGCGGCGCGTCGCCTCCGTGTAGAGCCGCGCGTTCTCCAGCGCCAGTGCGGCCTGGTCGGCGAAAGCCTGCGCGAGACGGATCTCGGACTCATCGAAGACACGTCCGACGCGATCACTGACGGCGAGCGCGCCAAACATCCGTCCTTGCACCAGCAGCGGAACGGCGAGCAGGGAGCGGTGCGCCTCTTGCGCGACACGGGCACGTGTGTCGTCGGTGTACGTGATGCGAGAATCGGCCAGCACGTCGGCCGAAGCGACCGAACAGCGCTGGCTGACGGCGAGCCCGGCGATCCCGGTGCCGCGCGGCAGCACCGGCTGCCACTGGAAGAGCTGATCGGCGTCCCTCGAAGTCGCGAACGCGACGAGAGCGTCGGAGGCCGGGTCGACCCGGTAGAGGCACGAGGCCCGGGCCCCGAGCAACGAGCACACGCTGTCGGCGACGCGTTGCGCGGCGGGGTCGAAGTCGAGGGTCTCGGACACCAGACGCACCAGGTCGGTCAGCGCGCTCATGCGCTGCGCTTGCCGGGTCGATTCGCGATAGAGCTGGGCGTTGTTGATCGCGTTCGCCGCGTGCGAGGCGAGGAAACCGAGGAGCCGCAGCTCCTCGGCGGTGTATTCGTGCCGGGCCCGTACGCCGATGGCCAGAACCCCCAGCACCCGTTCGCCCAGCTGAAGTGGCACGATTCCGACGCTGACCACGCCTTCGGCGCGGACCCGCTCGACGTTGCGCGCCCGCGGGTCCCGAAGCGCGTCGACCGCCGTCAGCGGCTCGCGGGTCGCGACGACCATCCCGACGAGTCCTTCGCCGACGCGCTGGCGCTCGACGCCTTCCGACGACTGGATCCCCGCGGCCGCCCGCAGCGAGACGTGGCGGTCGTCGTCGTCCACGAGCCAGAGCTGCGCAGTGCTGGACCCGAACAGCTCGACCGCCGCATCGACCACGCGGCGGAACACCTCGTCGAGCGACAGCGTGGCGGTCAGCGTCTGCGCCAGACGCGCGAGTGTCTCGAGGCGACGACTCTTCTCCCGGCCCTCGGCCAGGAGCGCGGCGCGCGCCACCGCCTGTCCCACCTGGTGCGCGACCGCCTGGAGCAGCGTCAGCTCATCAGCATCGAAGGTCCGAGCCTCTCGCGTGATGAGAGCCATGACGCCCCATGTCTCGCCGTTCACCGGAATCGGCAGCCCGAGCTGCGTTCGGTAGCCGCCGGCCTGCACGCGCTCGACGACGTCGGGCGCCAGCACACGGGAGGCCGTGAGATCGGTCACCACCGGCCGGCCGCTGCGGATCACTTCGCCGACGTGGCTCTGGTCGAGCGAGCGGACACGCAAGCGCTCGACGTCGTCGGGCAGGAGACCACGGTGGGCGGTGAGGACGAGCGTCTGGGTCGCCCGGTCGAACCGGAACACGCCTCCGAAGGGGATCCCCGCGAGGCCGCACACGACCTCGAGCGTCCGCTCGGCGGTGAGGGCCAGATCGTCGCCGCTGCCGGTCGCCACCACGACCGCGTGCAGCGCTTCGAGCTCCCGACTCCGGCGGTTGTCGGACGCCTCGCGTCCGGCCGCGGACGCCTCGCGTCCGGCCGGGGGCGATACAGAAACCGCGGCGATCCCAACGGCGGTGGCGCCGGCCGCCGACAGCGAAACCGCCCACCAGAACCAGAGCTGGCTGCTCTCCCGGCGCTGCTCCCGCGCCGGGACGAGCGCCCAGAGACCGCCGCCCGCCTCGCCGAGCTGACGTGCGAACCAGAGCTCCCCGCTGATCGTGATCTGCCCGGTCCGCACCGCGGTGTCCCAGCCGAGCGGGGGCGCGCCGGGCAACGTGGAGCCGAGGGCTCGATCGCCCACCACCACCACGAGCGCAGGGCGCGATGGCAGGCGCGCGACCGCTCCGGCGAGCGACTCGAAGCGCCGCCCGACGATCACCAGACCGGCGGGCATCGGCGCGATCCCGAGCACGTAGGGCCGCTCGTCGATGACGGCAAGGCGCGCGACGACCTCGGGAGGTCGAGCGACCGCCGCCGCGACGATGTGCCGTGCGGCCGGCACCTGGACGAGCGGAGCGCCGCTCGCGTCCACGATCAGCAGCAGGTCGGCGCGGCGCTCCTGCGTCAGCGCCAGAATCCGCGGCCACGCGCCGCGCACGAGGGCGGCCCAGTCGCTCCGAGTCGCACCCTCCACGACGGCCGGATCCTGGGCCAGGAGCGACGCTTCGCGACGCACCTCCTCGAGCGCCGCCGCGACGATCGTTCGAACGGACGCGAGCGTGGCGGTGGCGGCGGTGTCGTGTCGCGCGGCGAGCGCACGCGCCAGGAAGATGCCCGCGACGAACCAGAGCACGACGAGGCCGATCAGCACCGGGACCACGCGGCGGACGGCCGGGCGCCCGAGCGCGACCCTCACGCGCGGCGCTCGCCCACCCGGTGGAGCTTCAATAGATTGGTCGTTCCCCGGACCCACATGGGCGATCCGGAGATGATGACGATCACGTCGTTGGGGCGCACCGAGCCGTTGCTCAGCAGCGTCGCTTCGACCTCCTCGATCATCTCGTCGGTCGACTCGACCTTTCGGATGAGACGGGAGGAGACGCCCCACGAAAGCGCCAGCCGCCGCTGCACCTCGACGAACGGCGTCAGCGCAATGATCGGCACGCCCGGCCGGGCCTGCGAGATGAGGCGGGCCGAGAAGCCCGACTCGGTGAACGCCACGATGGCGCGCGCGCCGAGCATGTGCGCGGCCGTCGCCGCCGCGTCGGAGATGGCCTCCTGGAAGCTCCCGCCCGGCCGCCGCCGCCGCTCCCGTTCAACGGCCAGCATCGCGCCGTCGGCGCGCTCGGCGATCCGCGCCATGACGGAGACCGCCTCGCCGGGATACCGCCCGGTGGCGGTCTCGGCGGACAGCATGATCGCGTCGGCGCCGTCGAAGATCGCCGTCGAGACGTCCGAGACCTCGGCACGCGTGGGCCGCAGATGCGTGACCATCGACTCCAGCATCTGGGTCGCGACGATCACCGGGACCTTCGCGTCGCGCGCCTGGCGAATGATCTCCTTCTGGATATGGGGCACGTCCTCGATCGGCACGTCGACGCCGAGGTCGCCGCGCGCGACCATGACCGCGTCCACCTTGTTCAAGATGCCCGGGAGATTGCCGAGGATCTCGTGACGCTCGAGCTTCGCGACGATCGGCAGGTCCCCGGCGGCCTCGGCCCGCAGAAAGCTCCGCACCTCTTCGATGTCCTCGGCCGACCGGACGAACGAGACCGCGACGAAGTCCACCCCCTGGCGGAGACCGAAGCGCAGGTCGTCGCGGTCCTTCGGCGTCAGGCAGGACACCGGCAGCGTGATCCGCGGCAGCGAGAGCCCTTTGTGATCGCTGATGCGTCCGCCGACGACCACGCGGCACCGCACGTCGTCCGGCGACACCGCTTCGACGCGGAGCTGGATCATCCCGTCGTCCATCCAGATCTCGTCGCCGGACCGCAGGTCTTTCAAATACTCCGGATGGGTGAGCGAGGCCCGCTCCGCGGTGCCCTCGACCGGACGGGCGTAGAGGGTGAACGTCCGGCCCGGCTCGAGGTCGACGCGGGCGCCCCCACCCGGGCCAAACGTTCCCAGTCTGATCTTCGGCCCCTGCAAGTCCTGAAGGATGGCGACCGGGCGGCCCCATCGCGCCTCGCCCTCACGGAGCCGCCGGAGAACCTCCGCATGCTCGTCGTGCGTGCCATGCGAAAAGTTGAGGCGGGCGACGTCCAGGCCAGCTCCGACCAAGCGATCGAGCTCGGCGATGCTGCGGCTCGAGGGACCGATCGTGCAAACGATCTTGGTCCGGCGCATGCGTCAGGCGCCTGAGAGCAGCGGTCTCAAGAACTGCCCGGTATACGTGCGCTCCGGATGGCGAACGAGCTCTTCCGGCGTGCCGGTGGCCACCACCCGTCCGCCCTCGTCCCCGCCCTCGGGCCCGAGATCGATGACCCAGTCGGCGGTTTTGACCACGTCCAGGTTGTGCTCGATGATCACCACCGTGTTGCCTTGATCCACGAGCTTGTTCAGCACGTCGAGCAGACGCTGGATGTCGGCGAAGTGCAACCCGGTGGTCGGCTCGTCGAGGATGTACAGGGTGCGTCCCGTCGCGCGACGCGACAGTTCGGTCGCCAACTTCACCCGTTGAGCTTCTCCCCCCGACAAGGTCGTCGCCGACTGGCCCAGCCGGATGTAGTCGAGCCCGACGTCGTCGAGGGTCGCGAGCTTCGACTTGATCACGGGCACCGCCTCGAAGAACCCGAGCGCCTCGCGCACCGTCATCTCGAGGACCGCGGCGATGCTCATCCCTTTGTAGTGGACGTCGAGCGTCTCACGGTTGTAGCGGCGCCCCTTGCACACGTCGCACGTCACGTACACGTCGGGCAGGAAGTGCATCTCGATCTTGACGAGCCCATCGCCCTGGCACGCCTCGCACCGGCCGCCCTTCACGTTGAAGGAGAAGCGGCCGGGCTGGTAGCCGCGCATCCGCGCCTCCGGCGTCCGCGCGAACAGCGTGCGGATGAACGTGAACACGCCGGTGTACGTCGCGGGATTCGAGCGCGGCGTGCGGCCGATCGGCGACTGGTCGATGTCCACCACCTTGTCGATCCGCTGCGCGCCTTCGACGCGGTCGTGCGCGCCGGGGTGGTCCTGCGCCCGGTGAAGCATCTGCGCGAGGGCGCGGTAGAGGATGTCGTTGACGAGCGTCGACTTGCCGGACCCCGACACCCCGGTGACGCAGGTGAACGTCCCGAGCGGGATCTTCACCGCCATGCCCTTCAGATTGTGCTCGCGCGGGTTGTGGATCGTGATGAAGTGGCCGCTGCCCTTCCGGCGGGCCGTTGGCACCGGGATCGTGAGCGCCCGCGCGAGGTAGCGCCCGGTGAGCGAGCCGGCGTTCGCCATGATCTCGTCGGGCGTCCCGACCGCGACCAGGTGCCCGCCCAGCTCGCCGGCGCCCGGACCGAGGTCGATGACATAATCGGCCGACCGGATCGTCTCCTCGTCGTGTTCCACCACCAGCACGGTGTTGCCGAGGTCTCGAAGCCGCTTGAGGGTCTCGAGTAGTCTCCGGTTGTCCCGCTGATGCAGGCCGATGCTCGGCTCGTCGAGGATGTACAGCACTCCGACCAAGCTCGACCCAATCTGGGTCGCCAGACGAATTCGTTGCCCTTCTCCCCCCGACAGCGTGCCGGCCGGACGGTCGAGCGTCAGGTAGTCGAGACCAACGTTAATCAGGAAGCCGAGGCGCTCACGGATCTCCTTGAGGACGCGCCGGGCGATCGCGGCCTCGCGCTCCGTCAGCGTGAGACCGTCGAAGAATACGGTCGCCTCCTTGATGGTCTGCCGCACGACCTCCGCGATCGAGTGACCCGCGATCTTGACGCCGAGCGACTCGGGCCGCAGGCGCGAACCCCGGCACGCCGGGCACGGCCGCTCGGTCATGAACTGCTCGATCTCGGCTCGGGCCTCCTCGGACGAGGTCTCGCGGTACCGGCGCTCGAGCGTCTTGATGACGCCCTCGAAGCCGCCGTCGCGCTCGCCGTGGAGGATCACGTCGCGCACGGGCTTGCGCAGCTCGGACCACGGTGTCTCGAGGGAAAACCGGTGTCGCTTCGCCAGCACCTGCAATGTCTGCCGGAAGTAGGTCGTCTCGTGGCCCGCCCAGGGCGCCAGCGCGCCGTCCTTGAGCGAGCGAGCGGAATTCGGTACGAGCCGGACCGGGTCGATCTCGTCGCGCGAACCGAGCCCTCCGCACTCCGGGCACGCGCCGTACGGGTTGTTGAACGAGAACATCCGCGGCGAGACCTCCGGGAAGGAGATGCCGCACTCCGCGCAGGCCAGCTTCTCCGAAAAGGTGATGGTAGCCGAGGGTGGCCTGCTGGAGGCACTCGCGGCTCCGGTTCCGCTGTCTTGGGGCTCGACGGTGACGATGCCGTCGGCGAGGCGGAGGGCGGTCTCGAGCGAGTCCGCCAGGCGCGAGCCGAGGTTCTCGCGCACGACCAGCCGATCCACGACGACCTCGATCGTGTGCTTGCGCTTCTTGTCCAGCTCGATGTCGTCGCCGACCTCGCGGATCGTGCCGTTGACACGGACCCGCGAATACCCTTGACGCTGCAGATCGAAGAAGAGCTTCTTGTACTCGCCCTTGCGTCCGCGCACGACCGGCGCCAGGACGAGGAGCCGCGTGCCGGGCGCCTGGGCGAGAACCCGATCGACCATCTGCTGGACGGTCTGGGCCGAGATCACCCGGCCGCAGGTCGGGCAGTGGGGCACGCCCACACGCGCGAAGAGCACGCGGAGGTAATCGTAGATCTCGGTGACGGTGCCGACGGTCGAGCGCGGATTCTTGGACGTGGTTCTCTGCTCGATCGAGATCGCGGGCGAGAGGCCCTCGATCGAGTCCACTTCCGGCTTCTCCATCTGCTCCAGGAACTGCCGGGCGTACGCCGACAGCGACTCGACGTAGCGGCGCTGGCCCTCGGCATAGATGGTGTCGAAGGCGAGCGAGGACTTGCCCGAGCCGGAGAGTCCGGTGATCACGACCAGCTGGTCGCGGGGAATCTCGAGATCGATGTTCTTGAGATTGTGCTCGCGGGCGCCCCGGATGACGATCCGATCACTCGCCATGGGGACCTATTGTGTCAGCGTCGCGAGGCCGCGGCAACATTCCGTGCTCGCTGGCCGATCATTGAAGTGCTCGCCTCGCCCGTCGCACGGTCTCCGCTCGCACTACCACCCATGCGAGGGGCGCCGCGGCCAGCGCGGGGTATGTCCACACAATGTCGGCCCACGCCGGCAGGCGCGGCCCGAGCACGGAGAGACCGGCGAACGCGATCACGCCGACCAGCGAACCCGCCAGCCGGGCCTCCGGGCTGTCGCCCGCGACACGGGGCGCGACGGCGGCCGACGCGGTCAGCCCGAGTCCGGCCAGGAGGGCTCGCGATGCGTCGCCCGGCCACAGGCTGCCGATGGAGGCGGCGACGACGAGGAATGCCATGGTGGGGTCCGTCAGCGCGGTCCTCGCTTCACCCCACGCTCGGCCGAGGACGCCCCGCAGCGCCAGCACAGTTGCCGAGAGGAGAAGGAGCAGCACGACGGCGCTCAGCACCGCCACGGCGCTGCCCGCCCGTCCGGGGACGACAGCATCCGGGACGCTGAAGACGGCCGCGAGCGCGGGCGCGCCGATGGAGAGCCAGGAGGCCGAGTAGGCCCCGTAAACGCCGAGGCAGAGGGCCCCGAGCACGAACGCCAGCACGAGCCCTGACCCCGTGGAGACAGCCCGGATCGTCAGCGCCCGCTCGGGTACGACGAGGGCGACGGCGCCACCGACCAGCGTGAGCGCGGCGCCCAGCGAATGCACGACCGTCGAAAGTCCGCTCCGCTCCGGCGGGTCGGCCCACGTGGCACCCGAGGCGGCCGCCCCCGGGACCCGCTTTCCGGCCTCGAACATCAAACGCGCTCCGGCGCCGATCACCAGATGATCGCCTGCCCGGAGCGACAGCGATTCGCCGGCGCGAAGCCGCCACTCGCGGAACCGGCCGGGCTCGAGGACGCGATAGGTGGCGGGGCTCAGCGCCGTAACGCGATGAGCCTCCGTGAACTCGAGCGTCGTCGGCGCGGCTAGCGTCCGGCCCTCGGTCACCCACGGATTGCGCGCTCCGAACGTGAGCGCAGGCCGCGACGCGACGTCCTTCCAGGCGCCCCAGGGAGAGGCGGCGAGAGCGACGGCGACGACCGTGACCAACGCCACGAACCCCAGGCCGCTCACGTATAGGAGCCAGAGGCCGGAGTCGCCACGCAGCAGTGCGACGGCCAGAAGGGCCACGCATGCCGCGACGATGCTCGTCGCCCAGCGAGGGAGACCCAGCAAGCCGGCGACGTCCGCGAGCAGGAGGAGATTCGCCCAAAGGACCAATCCGACGCCGGCGCTGATCCCCAGCGCCGCGACGCGGTTCGGTCGCTGCGCTGCGTCCGTGGCCGGATAAAGCAGCGCGATCAGCGGGGCCACGAGGATGGCGAGCGCGATCGTCGGCGCCTCCGGCGCCCCCGAGAAAACGCGTGCGGCCACGAGGGCGAGGACCACCGGTGACGTCCACGCCGCGAGGGCGGCCGAGCCACCTGCGGTTCCAGCCTCGGGAGACGCACACCGAACGACGATCACCAGAAGGACTGCGGCGAGTGGCGCGGCGAGAGCCGCGTACCACCAGAGCAGGCCTACTCCGGCGAGCCTGAGAGCCCCTGGATTCCCGGGCGCCGGCATCAGGACGATCGCGCCGGCGAGGAGCCCGAGCAAGCCCGCGATCCCCACCCGGCGCGGGGCGGCGATCGACATCACGCAATTATAGCCGTTCGCCCCCCACGCCCAGAATCGGTATGCTGGTAAAGAACCTCTAACGGTCGAGCGGGCGCCGCGGAGCCCGGTCGCGCCTACGACCTTTGACGGTTGAGCTAACGGTTGAGCGGGCGCCACGGAGCCGGGTCGCGCCTATGTCAGGCCACCCCCGATCCGATCCGGCCTCACGGCCCCCGCTACAAAGGAGACTCTTTTGGCCGAGAAGATCGAGCGCGTCATGGTGGTGACGGCGCACCCTGACGATTCCGAGTTCGGGGCCGGCGGGACCATCGCCAAGCTGGTCAAGGAGGGCTGCGAGGTCACGTACGTGATCGTGACCAACGGCGACAAGGGCTCGGGCGATCGCACGATGACATCCGAGCGCCTGGCCCTGATCCGCGAGGCGGAGCAGCGAAACGCCGCCCGCACGCTCGGCGTCGCGCGAGTCGAGTTCCTCGGCTATCCCGACTGCGAGGTCGAGGACACGCGCGAGCTCCGGTGTGATGTCACCCGACAGATCCGCTGCTGGCGCCCGGACCTCGTCATCGCCATGAACCCGCAACGTAGCTACAACCTCGGCGGCTCCCACCGCGACCACCGGATCACCGCGGGGGTCGCCCTCGACTGCGTGTACCCGCTCGCCCGCGACCACCTGGCGTTTCCGGAGCTCATGCCCGACTACGAGCCCCACAAAGTGCTCGAGATCCATCTCATGCAGTGGGAGAACCCGCACCTCGTGGTCGATATCTCCGACGTCATGGATCTGAAGCTCAAGGCTCTGGCCTGCCACGCGAGTCAGTTCGCCGACTTCCCGGCCGTCGAGAAGCGCGTGCGCGAGCGCTCGGCCGAGCTCGGCAAGTCGAAGGGCTACGGGTACGCGGAGACGTTCGACCGGGTCGTCCTCGGGCGATGACGAGGTACTGGCCGGCGCTTCTGAGCGTCGCCCTCTCGCTCGGCGCCGTCGCCGGCTACGTCTCCCTGTTGCGGGTGCCCGTCATCCGCAACCATCCGGCGCTCTACCTCACGGCCTTCGCCCTGGCGACAGCGATCGCGGCGCTTGCCTCGTGGCGGGCCGCGCGCTGGCCAAACCTCGCGGCCCTCGTGTTCTCGGCGGCCTTGCTCGTGCTCGGCGGCTACTTCAACTTCGCGCTCGCGAGGATCCCGACGACGGCGCCTGCCCTTCACGTCGGCGAACCTGCGCCCGACTTCACGCTGCCGGACGCGGCGGGCGCCCCGGTCACCCTCGCGTCCTTTCGCGACCGGACGCCGGTCGTCCTCGTCTTCTACCGCGGCTACTGGTGACCCTTCTGCGTCTCGGAGCTCCAAGGGCTTGGAGCTGTCCTCACGGAGCTCGGCGACGCCGGTGTGCAAATTCTGGCCATCAGTCCCGACTCGAACGAGCGGAGCCAGGCGCTCGCCGAGCGGCTTCGGGCGCGCTACCGCTTCCTCACGGACCGCGACCTGACGGTGACGCGGCGCTACGGTCTCGTGCACGCCCGCGGCGGGAATAAAGGGCAGGATGTCCCGAGACCGACGACGGTCGTCATCGACCGGCAGGGGATCGTCCGCTGGCTCTCGCTGGCCGACAGCATTCAGGTGAGGCCGGAGCCCGGCGAGGTTTCGCGAGCCGTCCGCGGTCTCTGATGGCGGATGAAGGGACGGACCCGATGCTAGGCCCGAGCGTCCGGCGGGTTCAGGACGTCCTCGCCGCCGCGGGCGGCGGCCACACCGTGGTCGCCCTCGAGCAGTCCGCGCGGACCTCGGCCGAAGCCGCGCGCGCGGTCGGCTGCCGTGTCGACCAGATCGCGAAGTCACTGGTCTTCCGCGGCGAGAACACCCAGGGCGCGGTCCTGGTCATCACGAGCGGCGCGAACCGCGTCGACGAGCGTAGGGTGGCCGGGCTGGTCGCCGAACCCGTGGCGCGGGCCGACGCCGACTTCGTGCGGGCCCGGACGGGCTTCGCGATCGGCGGCGTCGCTCCCGTCGCGCATGCCGAGCCGCTGACGATCCTGATCGACGAGGATCTGATGCAGTGGCCGGAGATCTGGGCGGCGGGCGGTCATCCGAATACGGTCTTCAAGCTGACGCCCGCCGACCTCGTGCAGATGACCGGTGGCCGAGTGGCTTCCGTCAAGTCGCGAGCGGCATAAACCCCGCTAAAGCTGGAGTAAGATGCCCGTGTGACTCGCCCTCGCGTGCTTCTCTTCTTGGCGGTGTCCCTGTTGCTCGGGGCGACCGGTGTATTCGCGCGGGCCGCTGTCGTCCCGCCGTCCGCGGAGCAGCTGGCCGAGGCCGTGAGCGCGCTGACCGCGCCCGAGATGGAGGGTCGGCGATCGGGTACCGCCGGCGGCGATCGCGCCGCGCGGCAGATCGCCGACGCGCTGGCCGCCGCCGGGCTCCGTCCGGGCGGCGACCAGGGATCGTTCCTCCAGACGTTCGTCCTCGAGACCTCGTCGCACGGCGGCCCGGCGAGCGCACTGGAGCTGTCCGGCCCGGCCCCGCGGCGGCTCGAGCTCGGACGCGACTGGATCCCGCACGGCGGCTCGCTCGGCGGCGAGGTCACCGGTGACGTCGTCTTCGTGGGCTACGGCGCCGACCTCCCCGACAGTGGCTACGACGATTATGCAGGGGTGGACGTCCGCGGCAAGGTCGCGCTCGCGCTGGACGGGGCGCCGGTCCACCCGGCTGGAGCGCGAGTGAGCCGCCTCGACAAGCTGATCGCGGCGAAGCGCCGCGGGGCCCTCGCACTGCTGCTCGCGGGTCCCGATCTGCCGTCACCGGACACGACGGCGGTCCGAGTCGGTCTCGTGTCCGGGGCGCTCACGCGCGAGGCGGCCGACGCCGTACTGGCCGCCGCGGGCCGCACGACGACCGAGGCGGCGAATGCCCTCGTCGCGGCGCACGCGCCCGGGCCATTCGCGACGGGCGCGCGCGCGCGGATTCGGGTCGACATCGTGTCCGACGAAGTCCGCGGCATGAACGTTGTGGGCATCCTGCCCGGCGCCGACCCGGCGCTCGCCGACGAAGCCGTCGTCATCGGCGCGCACTACGATCATCTCGGTCGCGTCGATGGCGTCGTCCACCCCGGCGCGGATGACAACGCCTCCGGCACGGCCGTGGCCCTCGGCCTGGCGCGCGCGTTCGCGGCGGCCGGCGGGATGCGCCGCACGCTCGTCGTCGCGCTGTTCGGCGCCGAAGAGCTGGGCCTGATCGGCTCGCGTCACTACGTGGGCCGGCCGGTGGTGCCGCTCACGCGGACCGTCGCGATGCTGAACTTCGACATGGTCGGCCGGCTCCGGACCCGCCGCCTCAACGTGGGCGGCGGCGACAGCGGCAGCGGGCTGCGGGCGCTCGTGAGCGAGGCGGCACAGAAGGAAGGGATCACGGCCGACCTCCAGGGCTCGCCGCACGGGCCCTCCGACCACACCCGGTTCTACGACGCCGGGGTCCCGGTCCTGTTCTTCCACACCGGGGGCCACGAGGACTACCACCGTCCGACCGATACCGCGGACAAGATCGACGCGGCCGGCATGGCTCGCGTCGCCGCCGTTGCCGTACGCGTCATCGAGCGTCTCGCGACGGATGCCCGTCCGGTCTACGCGAAGGTTCCGCCGCCGAGCCGGCGCCAGGTCGGCACTCCCGGCGGCGCGTTCCTCGGCATCGTCGCCCTGCCCCGCCCGGGGGCCGATGGTCTTCGGCTCTCGAGCGTCCTCCCCGGAACAGCGGCCGCGCAGGCGGGCCTGCGCGATGGCGACGTGATCGTCCGCCTCGGCGGGACTCCCGTCGACGGGCTCGAAGATCTTCGAAGCCTGGTCCGCGCCCGCCGGGCCGGGGACATCGTCTCGGTGCTCTATCTGAGAGACGGCGAAGCACACGCGACGCTGGCGACGCTCGGCACCCGGATTGACTAGCCCGCGCCGCTCGTTGGGGGGTGGGGGGAGCCATGTCGGGGCCCCCCACGACTATGGAGGAGTCGCGAATGGTCCACGATGACGTGAGGGGTGCCTCGACTCTCACCGAGATGATGCGGCGGCGCGCAGCGCTCTCGCCCGACCAGCAATACTTCCAGCTCTTCGACGAGACCGTGACGTACGGGCGGCTATGGACGCAAAGCGCGCGGTACGCGGCCGGGCTCGCGCGGGCGGGCGTGGGCGCGGGCGACAAGGTCTGCCTCATCTACCCGACGTGCGCGGAGTTCTTCTACACGTTCTTCGGCGCCCTGCGGATCGGCGCGGTTCCGGTGCCGCTCTACCCCACGCTCGGCGTGGAGACAACTGCCAACATCTTCCGCGACTCCGAGGCGGTCGCGGTCGCGACCATCGGCTGGTTCCGCGCGGGCGTCGACCAGAGTCGGGCACTGGCGCCCAACGTGGGCACCGTCCTGGAGCCGCCCGACCTCGACGTGGATGCGCCGCTCCCGACGCCCGCCGCGGCGACGGAGGAGGACCTCGCCTTCCTGCAGTACACCTCGGGAAGCACCGGCCATCCGCGGGGCGTCATGCTCACCCACAAGAATGTCGTGTCGACCATCCACTTCATGGCAGAGGCGGCTGGCATCACCGTGGAGGACCGCGTCGTGTCGTGGCTGCCGCTCTACCACGACATGGGCCTCATCGGCTGCGCCTTCACGCCACCGCTCCTGGGGACGCCGCTCTGGCTCTTGCCGCCCGATCTCCGGAACCCGAGACAGTGGCTCGCGCTCATCACGGAGATCCGCGCGACGTTCACCGTCTCGCCCGACTTCGGCTACCGGAATTGCGTGCGCAACGTCCGCGACACGACCGGACTCGACCTCAGCAGCCTCAAGGCCGCGCTCTCCGGCGCCGAGCCCGTGCGCCCCTCCACGATCGAGGCGTTCGAGTCGCACTTCGCTATCAAGCGCGTCATCTCGCCCTGCTACGGTCTCGCCGAGGCGACGCTGGCGGTCGCCATCTGGCCGCGGGGCGCGCCGCTCAGGCTCGACACGAGCGGGCGGTTCCTCTCGGTCGGCCAGCCGTGCCGAGGCGTCTCGGTGCGGATCCTGGCGCCCCGCGACGAGGCGCCTGCCGCGGAGCGCCCGGTGGGCGTGGAGGGTGAGATCTGCGTCAGGAGCGCCGGGGTCATGCAGGGTTACTACAACAATCCCGGCGAGACCGCGAAGGTGCTCATGCCCGGCGGCTGGCTCAGGACCGGCGACCTCGGGTTCGTCGACACCGAAGGCTTTCTCTACGTGACGGGCCGTCTCAAGGATCTCATCATCCTCGGCGGCGTGAACGTGATCCCGGCCGACATCGAAGAGGTGGTCGATCGCGTGGACGGTGTGCGCTATTCCGCCGCGGTCGGCATCGACAGCGAGCGGACGGGCACGCAGCGGCTCCACGTCGTCGTCGAGGTGCGGAGCGAGAGCGCGTCACCCGACGACTACCACGAAATCGTCCGGGAGATCACGCGCCGCGTCCACAAGGCGCTTGGCCATCGGCCGGCGCGCGTCATCCTCGTCCGGTCGAGCACGATTCCGAAGACCTCCAGCGGCAAGATCCAGCACTCGCGGCTCGCCCAGATGATCCAGGACGACGAGCTCGGCGAGCGGGTCGTGTACGGCGACGATACCTGACGTGCAGTTCGGCGACCATCTCACCCGCAGGAGCCAACCATGCCCGTTTCATTCGAGCGTCGCGACGAGATCGGGATCGTCACCCTGAGTCGCCCCGAGGCGCGCAACGCGTGGGGCTCCGACTTCAACGAGGGCATCACCCGCTGCTTCGCCGCCATGGAGGACGACGACACGATCCGGTGCGCCGTCCTGACGGGCGACGAGGCGGGCGGCGCCTTCTCGGCCGGCGCGAACCTGAAGGACCCGCGAACGCACACGATGAAGTCGGCCGCGGAGTTCATCAAGGGCATCGCCAAGCGCAGGGCCCGGCCGTTCGAGGTCCTCGCGAGCTTCCCCAAGCCGATCATCGGCGCCGTCAACGGCTACGCCGTCGGCATCGGCTGCATCGTGACCTTCTGCTGCGATCTCCTGGTCGCGTCCAAGCGGGCGGAGTGGCGGCTGCCGCAAGTTGCCCTCGGCATTCTTCCCGCGTACGGCGGCAGTGCGCGGCTCGCCCGCTGGGTCGGCAAGGGCCACGCGATGCGTCTGGCCCTCGGCTTTCCGCTCACGGCGGAGGAAGCCTATCGCATCGGGCTCACGCAGTGGCTGGTGCCGCACGCGCGGCTGATGGACAAGACGCTCGAGGTGGCGCGGCACGTCGCGTCGTTGCCGCCGCTCGCGGCACGGCTCACGAAGGAATCCCTGCTCGCGGGCCTGGACATCCCCAATATATCGGACGCGTCACTGGTCGATCTCTATCGCTTCGCGACGCTCGAGCTGACCGAGGACAAGGCCGAGGGTCACAAGGCCTGGCGCGAAAAGCGCCAGCCGGCCTTCCGGGGGCGCTAGCTCGGCCGTAACACGACCTCTTTCATGAACGCGCCCACCACCGGGTCCGCGTAGACACCGAAGGCGTCGGCCAGCGTCCCGCGAAGGCCGCTGCGTGTCTCGATCGCATAGAGGATCGCCATGTCGTCCGGGTCCGAGACGCCCTCGAAACGGTGATACTCCGAAATCATCACCTCGTCCGCGGGAAACACCTTCCCGCTGTCCGCGGCACGAAGCTTTCCATTCGCCGGGATGAAGTGTTCGGTGAAACCCCGACGGGCCAGCTCGTCCATCGTGCCGGCCAGCGTCGGGATCTCCGTGGCACCCGACATCGCCTCGACTCGTACTCGGCGTTAGATCTTCTCGCCGAGCTTCGCCCAGTCGTCGAGGAACTTCTTGAGGCCGATGTCGGTCAGCGGGTGCTTCATGAGCTGCTCGAGCACCGCGAACGGCAGCGTCACGACGTGCGCGCCGGCCTTCGCCGCGTCCACGACGTGGAGCGGGCTGCGGATCGACGCCGCCAGCACTTGCGTCTTGAAGCCCTGGACGCGGTAGATCTCGCAGATGTCCCGGACGAGGTCCATGCCGACGTGGGAGATGTCGTCGAGGCGTCCGAGGAACGGACTGATGTAGACGGCGCCCGCCTTCGCCGAGAGGAGCGCCTGGGTCGCCGAGAAGCAGAGCGTCTGGTTGACGCGGATCCCCTTGCCGGAGAGATACTTCACGGCCTTGAGGCCGTCCTTCGTGAGGGGGCACTTCACGACGGCGTTCGGCGCGACCTGCGCCAGCTCCTCGCCCTCCTTGACCATGCCCTCGAAGTCCGTGGCGACCACCTCGAGGCTCACGTCGCCCGGGACGATCGCGCAGATCTCCTCGACGAGCGGCCGGAACGGACGCTTCTCCTTGGCGATCAGCGAGGGGTTGGTGGTCACCCCGTCGACCACGCCGAGCGCCACGCCCTCCTTGATCTCGCCCAGGTTCGCCGTGTCGAGAAAGATCTTCATCGCGCCCTCCTCCGGAGTCGGGTCATTGCCGCTCGATCGTCACACGCGTTCCCGCGCGCACCTTCTTGAAGACCCGGGCGTCGCCCACGACCTTGCCCACGACGTTCACTGGGCTCGCCGGGCGGCACTCGTCGGCGTGGCTCACCGGCGTCGGGCCGAAGAAAATGCAGAAGGCGCGGCCCGGCGGCCAGTAGCCGAGGTCGCCCGCGTCAACGACCTCGCGGGGCGCCTCGGCGGCCGCCGTGAGGCCGATGCCGAAGTAGATCTCGTCGCCCCACGTCTCGCCCTTCGCCTCGATCGGAAGCGCATCCCAGATCGCGCGCCCCGTCTGGAGTGGAGCGCCTGGATGGAGCCCAGCCGCTCCGGAGCAGCGGACGCGTGCCGCGTGGTCCTCTCGACCCCCATCGCGCCCGACCTGACCCGCCGCCAGCCGCCGTCACCCGTTGCGCGCGTAGTCGGCGAGCGCGGCGTCGAGCGTTGCGCGATCCGCGACAGTCGACCAGCCCTCCCCCTCGACGGCGAGCGAGCCCGCGCACGCCGCAGCGGTCGCGGCCTCCCACGGGTCGCTGGCGCGCTGATACTGGATGAGGAAGGTCGCCGCGAAGACGTCGCCGGCGCCGGTCGGGTCCACCTCTCGCGCCGCGCGCGGGTGAACCTCGTACCGCTCGCCGTTGACGAACAGGAGCGCACCGTCGCGGTCGGCGGTGAGGACGCCGACCGGCATGCGCTGGAACCACTCGACCACCTCGTCCTCCTGACCCAGGATGTCCTCGCGGCTCAGGAACAGGGCCTGGACCGACTGCAAGAGGCGATCGGGAGAGCGCCAGGTGCGGGGCACGACCAGCCCGTCGGGCGCCGTGTCACGCAGCCACCCCTGGGCCGCCGCACCCACGGCGCCGTCGGTGAACAGGGTCGCGATCATCGGGTCGACCTCGTCGAGCACAGGGGCGAGCAAGGTCAGCGCCGCTTCCCGCCAGTCGTCCGGAACGTCGGCCACGGTCAGGGGGTCGGCGACGGCGCGCACGTGGGACACGCGCCCGCCGGCGCCCTGCCGGTGCTCGAACCGGGTCGTGTCGGCCGCCGGGATGCTGACGACCTCGATCTTGGACGGAATCAGGTCGAGCGGGAAGTCGTCCCCGTGACTCGTGAGGAGTCCGACGGAGAGCCCGAGCCGATGGGCGGTGACGGCGGCGAAGAGCGCCGCGCCGCCCGGGCGCGTGGCTTCGCCGATGCGGTCGAGAGTGACGTGCCCGATGGCGACGAAGTCAGGCGCGCTCACGCGGGTGCTAGAGGTCGAGCTCCTTGGCGATGATCTCCTTCATGATCTCGCTGGTGCCGCCGCCGATCGTAAAAAGCCGGACGTCGCGCGCGAAGCGCTCGATCGCGTACTCCCGCATGTACCCGTAGCCGCCGTGGAGCTGCACGCAGTCGTAGGCGACGCGGTTGGCCATCTCGGCGGTGAAGAGCTTGGCCATGGAGACCTCGCGCACCGCCTCATCGCCCCTGGCGTATGTCTGGCACGCCGCGTAGGTGAGCCAGCGCCCGGCCTCGATCAGCGTGGCGAGATCGGCGAGCTTGTGGCGCACGGTCTGCTTCTCCGAGAGCGGGCCGCCGAACGCCTGGCGCTCGCGGACGTAGGCCATGGTGTCCTCGAGCGCGCGCTCGGACATGGCGACCGCGTGCAGGCCGGCCACCAGGCGCTCACGCTGGAAGACGCGCATGACCTCGTAGAACCCGACGCCCTCGCGCCCGAGCAGGTTCTCGGCCGGCACGCGCGCGTCCTGGAAGGAGAGCTCCGCGGTGTCCGAGGCGAGCATCCCCGTCTTGGCCAGCGTACGACTCACGCCGAAGCCCGGCGTCTCGCGCTCGACCAGGAACATCGAGATGCCCCGGTGGCGGCGCGTGGTCTCGCCGGCCTCGACGCGGGCGGCAACGAAGTACAGGTCCGCCAGCGCGCCGTTCGTGATGAACATCTTGGAGCCGTTCAGGACGTAGTGGGCGCCGTCGCGGGTGGCGCGGGTACGGATCGCGGCCACGTCGCTGCCGCCCCCGGGCTCGGTGACCGCGATCGCGCAGAGCTTCTCGCCCCCGCAGATCGCCGGCAGATACTTCTCCTTCAGCGGCTCGCTGCCCGTCCAGTAGAGGTGGGGCGAGGCCATGTCCGTGTGGACGCCGACGGCCATCGCGAACGAGCCGGACCGCGACCGCGCGCACTCCTCGTGCAGGACCGCCGTGGTGAACAGGTCAGCGCCGGCGCCGCCGTACTTCTCGTCGTACTCGACGCCCAGGAAGCCCAGCTCGCCCATGCGCGGCCAGATCGTCTTCGGAATGCGACCGGCCGCTTCCCACGCCTCGACGTGCGGCATCACCTCCCGCTCGACAAAGGCGCGCACCGTCGCGCGGAACATCTCATGGTGCTCGCCGAAGACCGTCACGCGGCCCGGATCACTCGTCGCCCCAGCGAGCCTTCACGGCGTCACGGTCCACGCCGCCCTCGGCCGTCCGAGGCAGGGCCTCGGTGAACACCACGCGGCTCGGGCGCTTGAAGCGAGCGATCTTCGAGACGACGAAGTCGCCGATCTGCTGAGCGGTATAGCGGTCGGCGGGCCGAGCTTCCACGACCGCCTTGATGGCTTCGCCCCACTTGACGTCGGGAACGCCGTACACGCACACGCCGCTGACGCCGTCCATCTGGACGATCACCGATTCCACCTCGGCGGGATAGACGTTCTCGCCGCCGGGTTTGATCAGTTCCTTCTCCGGCATGCGCTTGACGTAGTAGAGCCAGCCGTCATCGTCGAAGCGGCCCACGTCGCCCGTGTGGTGCCAGCCGTTGCGCAGCGTGTAGGCGGTCGCCTCCGGCTGGCCGAAGTAACCCTGGAACACCACCGGCCCGCGCACCACGATCTCCCCGGGCGTCCCCAGGGGCACGTCACAGTCGTCGTCGTCGACCAGACGCACCCGGCATACCGCAATGGGCTTGCCGGCGGCGCCGGGCCTGTCGCGCGCGCGCTGAATGCTGACGAATCCGCTGGTCTCGGACTGGCCGAAGCCCGTCCAGAACTGGGCCTGCGTCTCCGCGTGCAGACGCTGGATGGTCGGCGGCGCATCCAGACCGGAGACGTGCGTGAGGCTCGCCAGCTTGCTGCCGAGCTTCTGCGCCGCGTCCAGGAGATTGGCCAGCACCGGAGGAAAGTCCGAGACGTGCGTGATGTGGTGGGCATCGATCAGCCGCACCGCTTCCTCGGCGTCGAAGCGGGTCATCATGACTCCGGCCCCGCCCGCGTGCAGGTGCGCCACCAGATTGCCCAGCGCCGTGACGTGGAACAACGGTAGGGCCAGCAGATACCGGTCCACCGCGGTGAAGCCGAGAGAGGCGATGATCACCAAGGAGGCGGTGAGGACGTTCGTGTGCGTGAGCACGGCGCCGCGCGGAATCACGTCAACCGCCGCCGTGGAGATCACCGCGAAGGGATCGTCGCCGGTGACGTCCGCGGCGGCCGGCGCCACGCCCTCGCGGTAGAGGCTGGACAGCGCCTGAAAGCCCTCTGCGGGAGCATCGCCGAGCTGATACCAGTGAGCGACGGCGCGCTGTGTGCGGGGCCACTCGCCCACCACCGGCAGGGTGGAGGCGTCCGCGACGATCATCTTGGGCGCGGCCCGCTCGACCACCCGCTCGACCTCTGGCGCGGTGAGCCGCCAGTTGATGGGGTACGCGATGATGCCCTGGCGAGCGCACGCGCCGTACAGGTCCACATAGGCCGCGTCGTTCTGGGCGAGAATGCAGACGCGATCGCCCCGCGAAACGCCCAGCCCGGCGAGTCCGGCCGCTAGCGAATCCGCCCGCTCCTGGAGCTGGCGGAAGGACCACTGGCGCGGTCCCTGGATCAGCGCGGGCGCATCGCGGTGGAGCGTCGCTGCCCGCGCCAGCATGTCGTAGACCGTGAACGCCTGGGGGCCCATCCGCCTACTGGCCGACGATGTCCGCCTTCATCGGGCCGAGGGCGCCGAGCAGGTCCTTCTTCTCGCGTTCGGCCACCTTGTGCGTGTCGAGCGCCTTGACCAGGTTCTCGACCGTCGCGTTCCACTCCGGCTCGGTGATCTTCATTCCCGTGTGCGTCGCCTTCATGTCCTTGCCGTAGTAGGAGCAGGGCCCGCCGGTCGCCTCGCAGATCTGGTCGGCGAGGTTGGACGTCAGCTTCCCCTTCGCGGCCGGCGGCATGTCCTTGAACCGCGCATTGACCCGGCTGTCGGCGACCATGTTGGCCACAAAGCTCTCGACAACGACCCCGATCGCATCTCGCCCCTGACGTGGGGTGCCCACGCCGTCGATGACGCGGAACCGCTCGTAGAGAGTCGGCTCGGGCTGCATCGTTGCGCAGGCCGCCAGGCCCACAGCTCCTACCAGCATCAGCACGCCTCTCCTCACGTCGTTCCGTCGCATGACGCAGCCCTCCTCTAGCTGAGCCACCGTTTGCGCCGTTTGTAGTGCTTGACGTCGCGGTACGACTTGCGGGTCCCCACCTCGGTGAGGCCGAGGTAGAACTCCTTCACGTCGGGATTCTCGCGCAGCGCTGCCACGGGGCCGTCCAGCACGATCCGTCCGTTCTCCATGACGTAGCCGTGCTCGGCGATGGTGAGCGCCATCGCCGCATTCTGCTCGACCAGTAGCACGGTGAGCTTCTCTTGACGGTTGAGCCGCTGGATGATCTGGAAGATCTCCTCGACCAGGAGCGGGGCGAGCCCCAGCGACGGCTCGTCGAGAAGCATGAGGCGCGGCCGAGCCATCAGGGCCCGGCCGATCGCCAGCATCTGCTGCTCGCCCCCCGACAGGTAACCGGCCTTGAGCGTTCTCCGCTCGGCCAGCCGCGGAAAATACTCGTAGACGGCGGCCAGGTCGGTGCGGATCTCGGCCAGGCCGCGGCGCGTGTGGGCACCCGACAGGAGGTTCTCCTCCGTCGTCAGGTCGTCGAAGACGCGGCGGCCCTCCATGACCTGCGTGATGCCCCGCTTGACGATCTCTTCCGGTCCGCGGTGATCGATCCGCTCGCCGGCGAACTCGACCGAGCCCGTGGTGATCTCACCCCGCTCGGGTTTGAGGAGGCCGGAGATGGCCTTGAGCGTCGTGCTCTTGCCGGCCCCGTTCGACCCGAGCAGGGTGATGATCCGCTGCTCCGGCACCTCGAGCGACATCCCCTTGAGGACCAGGATGACCCGGTCGTAGACCACCTCGACGTTGTTGAGCCGGAGCATGGCCACCGTTACTTCTTGTTGGCCTGCTTCACCAGCGTCATGACTTCATCACGGTAGCCTCGGATCCAGTCGGTGATGGCCACCCACTCCGTGCCCTTGACCTGGTACATCCGCACCCAGCCGCCGCCCTCGTGGTCCTTCGCGGTCACGGTCATGGGCGGCAAGAACCCCTGGAGGTCGAAGTTCTTGATCGCCTCGAACCCGAGCCGCACCTTGTCGCCGGTCACTGGCAGGCCGTGATTCTGGACGGCGAGCCGGACGCCCTCGGCGAGGATGGCACCGTTCAGCACGCCCCGGCTGTAGTAAACGCTGCCGACGTACTTGGGCACCTCCTTGCCTTCGTCCTTGTAGACCTTCTGTGCGATCTCCCGGATTACGGGCAGGTCGCGGCCGGTGGAGCTGTACTGCATGCCGATGTAGCCCTGGGCCACGTCCCACCCGGCGCCCTCGATGTTCGCCTCCCCGGCGCCCCACACGAAGCTGACGAAGCGGTTCATGGGAAAGCCGGCCCGCTTGAACTCCTTGATGGACACAGCCGGCGCCTGGCCGAACAGGTGGCCGAGCACCCAGTCGGCCTTGAAGCGCCGCGTGATGTCGATCACTTGAGGTCCCATCTCGACTCCCGGCGGCGGCACCGCGAACAGCCGGAGCTGGTAACCCTCCTTCTTGGCCACGGCCTCCACGATCGGGATGCCCTCGCGCCCGGCCGGGTTGTCGTAGTAGATGTGAGCGATCTTCGTGCCCTTCTTGGCCCCGTTGTCCTTGATGAACTGCATGCCGGCGCCCGCCTGAGACCAGTAGGTCGCGGCCATCGGGAAAATAAAGGGCCAGGCGGTGCCGTCCGTGGAGTCCGCTCGGCCGAACCCCGGCGTGATGCCCGGGATCTTGTCGTCCATGTGCCGCGGCGTCAACGCGTACACGATCGGCGTCCCGTAGTCGAAGATGGCCACCGCGCCGTCGCGCTTGAGCCGCTCGTAGGCTTCCACGCCGCGGTCCACCGTGTACCCGTGCTCGATCTCCGTGTACTCGAGCTTGTGGCCGAGCACGCCGCCCTTCTTGTTGACGAGGGCCACGTAGTCGGTCAGGCCGGGGCAGATCTCCACCCCGACGACCTTGGTCGCCCCGGTGCGGTCGCACTGTCCACCGAACTTGATGACGTGACTGGCCATCGCCGGCACCACCAGCCCCACCACCAGCACGATGGTGAGAACCGCTGTCAACCATCCTCTGACTTTCATGTCGCCCTCCTTGTCAGTGGCACGACAGGATCGAACGCCCCATCTCCTCAATATGAATACGGCCACAGACGAAAGTACCGTTTCACGTTGCCCCACATCCGGAAGAGCCCCTCCGGCTCGATGGCCAAGAACAGGATGATCAGCCCGCCGAAGATGATCAGTCTGAGGTTCGCCAGGAAGTCGGCGATCGCCGCGTACTTGAAGCCGAAGAGGGCGGCGCCGCCCTCGACCACGTATACGAGCACGATCGGCAGCAGGGTGATGAAGACGGCGCCGAAGACCGAGCCCAGCACGCTGCCCAGTCCGCCGATGATGATCATCGCCAGGTACGACACCGAGGTGGCGAGCGTGAAGTGCTCGTAGTTCGCGATCTTGAGATAGTAGGTCCAGAGAGCGCCCGCCACGCCCGCGTAGAAGGAGCTGACGGCGAACGCGAGGAGCTTGTAGCGGAAGATGTCCACGCCGATGATCTCGGCCGCGATGTCGCGGTCGCGGACCGCGATGAACGCGCGACCGACCCGGCTCCGCACGAGGTTCAGGGCCGCCACGTAGGCGACGATCGCGACGGGCAGCACCATGAAGTAGCGCCGATACTCGCTGTTGATCTCCCAGCCGAGGAACGTGGGCGTCGGCACGTAGAGGGTCGATTGCACGCCGCCGCTGATCCAGGTGCTGTGGTTGATCGTCCACTCGATGATGAACTGGCCGGCCAATGTGGCGATGGCGAGGTAGAGGCCCTTGATGCGGAGCGAGGGGATGCCGAAGAACGCTCCGACCAGAGCCGCCACCGCCCCTCCCGCCGGCAGACCCACCCAGAAGGGCAGACCGAGCCTCACGGTGACCAGGGCGGCCGTGTAGGAGCCCACCATCATGAAGGCGCCGTGTCCGAGCGAGACCTGACCGGTGTAGCCGACGAGGATATTGAGCCCGATGGCACCGATGCTGGCCAGCAGCATGAGGTTGGCGAGCGACATGGCGTGGCTGTCGAGGGCGAGCGGGAGCAGAAGCAGGATCGCGACCGCGCCCAGGGTGGAGTAGCGGGCGAGCGGCAGCGGGTAGAGAGCCATGTCGCCTTCGTAGGTCGTCTGGTACACGCCACACTCGCGGTTGATCATCTGGCTATCGCCCTCAGACCCGCTCGATGATCTCGCGCCCGAAGAACCCGTACGGCCTGACCATCAACGCGAGGATCATGAGGACGTAGGGCAGGAAGTCCTTGGTGCCCCCGCCCACGTAGGGATCGACGTAGCCGGCGGCCACGCTCTCGACCGCCCCGATGATGAGGCCTCCGACCAGGGCGCCAGGAACGCTGTCGAGGCCACCGAGGATGACGGCCGGGAAGACCTTGAGGCCCACCAGCGCGAGCTGGGTGTCCACGCCGATGAGGTTGCCCCACAGGACTCCACCGAGGGCGGCCGCCAGCCCGGCGATGGCCCACGAGAGCGCAAAGATGAAGCGCACGTTGATGCCCACCGCCATCGCCGCCTGCTGGTCGTTAGCGGTCGCTCGCATGGCGATACCCATTCGACTTTTTCTGAAGAACCAGGCGAAGGCGACCAGGAAGACGCCTGACACGAGGGCGGCGACGAGGTTGACGGGAGAGATGTAGATCTCCCAGATCACGTACGGCTCGAGAGGGATCGGGAGCGGAATGCTCTTGGTCTGGGCGCCCCAGAGCATGGCGGCCGATCCCTGGAAGACCTGGGACAGCCCGATGGTGACCATGACCACCGAGATCACGTTCTGCCCCACCATCGGCCGCAACACGCCGCGCTCGACGATGAAGCCGAGCGCGATCATCGACCCGAGCAAGACCGGCAGCGCGATGGCCAGCGGAAGCTTGTACAGGACCACGAGCGCGGCCGCGATGTAGCCGCCGAACATCACCAGATCACCCTGGGCGAAGTTGACCACGCTGGTGGCCTTGTAGATCAGGACGAATCCGAGGGCGACCAGCGCGTACATCGACCCGATCATCAGCCCGTTCACGAAGAGGTCGAAGAAGAAGGCCAAGGCTACACCCCCGCCAGCTCGCGCGCCGCGCCGACCTGGCGGATGGCGAGCTCCGTGCGCACGGTGGCCTGCCGCCCATCCTGGTAGGTGATCACCGCGATGACCCCGACCGACCGGGCCTCCGAGTAGAGCGCCTCGATGATGTCCGCGTACTTCTTGGCCACGAAGCCGCGACGCACCTTGCGCGTGCGTGTGACCTCTTCGTCGTCCGGGTCGAGCTCCTTGTGGAGGAGCACGTACTTGTTGATGCGCGTGCCGTCCGGCAGGTCCCGGTTCACCCGCTCGACCTCCTCGGCGATCAGGTCATAGACCTCCGTCTTCTGGGCGAGGTCCGTGTACGTCGTGTAGGCGATCTGTCGACGCTCGGCCCACTTGCCGACGTTCTCCATGTCGATGTTGACCATGGCGCCGACGTAGGGCCGGTCCTGGCCAACCGCCACCGCCTCCTTGATGTAGGGGCTGAACTTGAGCTTGTTCTCGATGAACTGTGGCGCGAACTTGGTGCTGTCGGCGAGAGCGGTGACGTCCTTCGCGCGGTCGATGACGATCAGGTGGCCGTCCTGGTCGAACAGCGCGGCGTCGCCGGAGTAGAGCCACCCGTCCCGAAGCGTCGCGATCGTCGCCTCCGGGTTCTTGTAGTACCCGACGAACACGCACGGGCTCCGGCTGATGACCTCGCCCGTCTCGGTGAGCCTGACCTCGGTGTTGGGGAAGGGCTTGCCCACCGTGCCGAGCTTGATGTCGCCATCGCGCTGGACGCAGGACACACCGCCCGCCTCCGTCTGACCGTACACCTGTTTGAGGTTGATCCCGAGGGAGCGGAAGAAGAGGAAGATCTCCGGGCCGAGCGGGGCCCCGCCCGTGTACGCGTAGCGGGTGCGCCGAAAGCCCAGCTGGTCGCGCAGCGGGGCGAAGACGAGGAATTCGCCGAGGGCGTGGAGGATGCGCAGCCGGAGCGAGAGCGGCCGCTTCTCCATCGCGCGTCGTGCCGCCTCTTCCCCGGCCGGCATGAGCCACGTGTACAGACGGCGCTTCGCCCAGGACGCGTCCGCCATCTTGATCTGGACCGTGGAGACCAGGTTCTCCCAGATCCTCGGCGGCGCGATCATGAAGTGCGGGCCGATCTCTCTCAGATTCTCGAGCACCGTTTCCGGACGCTCCGGGCAGTTGACCGTGCAGCCGACGATGAGGGAGCCGGCGAGCGACCAGAACGTGTCGCCGATCCAGGCCGGGGGCAGATAGGCGAGCATCTGGTCTGTCCTGCCGTAGTGCTCGACCTCGAGGATCCCCTGGATCGCGCTGACGAGGTTGGCGTGCGAGATCATGGCGCCCTTCGGAGCGCCGGTGGTGCCGGAGGTGTAGCAGATCAGCGCCACATCGTGGGATTTCGTCGACCTCACCAGCTCCTCGAACAGCCCGGGCCGCTCGCCGTCGAGCTTCCGGCCCAGCTCCTCCAGCTTCTCGAGGCTCATGAGGAGCGGATCGGCGTAGTGGCGGAGCCCCTTGGGATCCTCGTAGATCAGCTTCGCGACCTTGGGGAGGCTCCCCTTGAGCTCGAGGATCTTGTCCACCTGTTCCTGGTCCTCGGCGAAGACGATCGTCGCGTCGGCGTGATCGATGACGTACTGGATCTCTCGCGCGATGGCGTCCTGGAAGACGGGCACCGGGATCCCGCCCACGACCTGCGCTGCGACCATGGCGGCGTACACTTGAGGTCGGTTGTCGCTCAGGATGGCGAGCTTGTCGTCGCGCCCGAACCCCAGGCTCACGAGGCCGAGGGCGAAGGCACGGACGTGCCCGAGGTAATCCGCCCAGCTCCACTCCTGCCAGATACCCTTCTCCTTCTCCCGCAGCGCCGACGCGGTCGGATGCTCCCGGGCGTTCTTGAGCAGGAACTGGGGAAGCGTCATCTCCGGCATGGGCTCGCCTCCTACACACTCGCCTTGGTGCCGAGGTACGCCTTGATCACCTGGGGGTGCGCCTTGACCTCGGCCGGCGTTCCCTCGGCGATCTTCTCGCCGAGGTCGAGCACGATCACACGCTGGGAGATGTCCATGACCACGCCCATGTCGTGCTCGATGAGGATGATGGTGGTCCCCCACTCGTCGTTGACGTCGAGGATGAAACGGGCCATGTCCTCTTTCTCTTCGTGGTTCGTCCCGCCCATCGGCTCGTCGAGCAGCAGCACCTTGGGGTGGAGCGCCAGGGCTCGTCCCAGCTCCACCCGTTTCTGGAGCCCGTACGGGAGCGAGCCGACCGGCCGCTTGCGGATGGCCTCGATCTCGAGGAAGTCGATGATGTCCTCGACTACCCGGCGGTGCTCGACTTCCTCCCGACGGCCGGGGCCCCAGTAGAGCATGGAGCGAAACACGCCGTTCTTCATGTGGATGTGGCGGCCGAGCATCAGGTTGTCGACGACGGTCATGCCCCGGAAGAGCGCGATGTTCTGGAAGGTGCGGGCGACGCCCCGGCCGGCGACGCGGGCCGGCGAGAGCCGGGTGAGGTCCTGGCCCTCGAGGACGATGGTGCCGGTCTCCGGGTGAAAGACGCTGCTGATGCAGTTGAGCAAGGTGGTCTTGCCTGCGCCGTTGGGACCGATAATGGACAGGATCTGGCCCTTCGGGACGTCGACGCTGACGCGACTCACGGCCTGGACGCCGCCGAAGGACTTGGAGACGCCTCGGAGCTCGAGCTGCGTCGGCCCCGACGTCACGACAGCCATCGCTTCCGTCGTCGGTAGTGCTTCACGTCCCGATAGCTCTTGCGCTGGCCGACGCCGGTCAGCCCCAGATAGAACTCCTTGATGTCCTCGTTCTCGCTGATCGTCTTCGCGTCACCGTCCAGCACGATCCGGCCATTCTCCATGACATAGCCATGCTGGGCAACCTGTAATGCCATGGTCGCGTTCTGCTCGGCCAGGAGCACCGCCACCCCTTCCTCCCGGTGCAGGCGGCCGACGATGTCGAAGATCTCCTTCACGAGCATGGGCGCCAGGCCCATGGACGGCTCGTCGAGCAGCATCATCTTCGGTCGCGCCATCAGCGCGCGGCCGATGGCCACCATCTGCTGCTCGCCGCCCGAGATGTAGCCCGCTTTGAACCCGCGGCGCTCGACCAGCCGCGGAAAGTAGTGATAGACGACCTCGAGATCCTTCTTCGTGGAGTGGCCGTTGCGACGCGTGTAGGCCCCCGTCAGGAGATTTTCCTCGACCGTCAGGTGCTCGAACACGTGCCGCCCCTCCATCACCTGCACGATGCCGTGCTTCACCACCTCGGAGGGGTTCTGCCGGTGGATCGCTCGCCCCTGGAACTCGATCGTCCCCTTGGTCACCTCGCCGCGCTCCGTCCGGAGGAGCCCCGAGATCGCCTTGAGGGTCGTGCTCTTGCCGGCGCCGTTGGCCCCGAGGAGGGTGACGATGCCCCCCTCGGGGACCTGGAGCGAGACGCCCTTCAACACGAGGATCACGTGGTCGTAGATCACCTCGATGTTGCTGACCGACAGGAGCGGTCTCGGCGCGGCGCTCGCCACCGTCGCGCCTCTATTTCTCCTTCGCGCAGTCGCGCATCGTGTAGCCGAGCTTCTTGGCCTCGTCGACGGCCGCCGCCTCGAGCTTCGGCCGCACCACCTCGCGAATCGGCTCGATCCAGTCGGAGACGACGTTCCATTTCTTGCCGTCCCACTGCTGGACGAACGCCTGCCCGTTCCCCTCGTGGTTCTCGCAGGTCACCCGCAAAGGGCGCATCATGCCCTTCATCCCCAGCTCTTCCAGCCGCTTCTCGGTGAGGTTGAGGTTCTCGAAGCCCCAGCGCACCTGCTCGCCGGTGAGCGGCTTGTTGCCGTGCTTCGTCATCGCGGTCCGGATGGCTTCGACGTTGAGCATGGCGTTGACCACCATCCGGTTGTAGAGCACCTCGCCGATGCCGTCCCGCCTGCCGGCGCCCTTTCCCTTGTCGTACAGGAACTTGTTGATGTCCTGGTGTACCTTGAACCCTGCGCCCGGGGCGTTGAAGTTCATGGATTTGTAACCCTTCGCTGCGTCACCGGCGGGAATCACGTCGACCTCGGTCCCCGTCCACCAGTTGCCGACCACCCGGTCCATTTTGAAGCCGATGGCCGCCGCTTCCTTGATCGCGACCTGGTTCATGACGCCCCAGCCGGAGATGTAGATCCAGTCGGGGTTGAGCCGCCTGATCTGCAGCCACGTGGCCTTCTGCTCCTGGCCGGGATGGTCGACCGCGAGCAACGTCAGCTCGAACGCGTGGCGGCGCGCCAGTTCCTCGAGGGTCGGGTTCGCCTCCTTGCCATACGGGCTGTTGTGATAGATGTGCGCGATCTTCTTGCCCTTGAGCTTGTCCATGCCGCCTTCCTGCGCGGCCACGTACTTCACGAAGGCCGAGGCCTGGCTCCAGTAGGTCATCGGGAAGTTGAACACCCACGGGAACCAACGGCCGTCGGCGGTGGCGGTCATGCCGTACCCCATTGAGTGCACGACGACCTTGTCGACGGGCGCCTTCGGGATGAGCTGATAGGTGATGCCGGTGCTGTACGGGTTCACCAGCACGGGATTCTTGGTCTTCAACCGCTCGTAGCACTCGACGCCCTGCTTGGTGTCGTACTGGTCCTCGCACTCCTCGAACGCGATCTTGACGCCGTTCACGCCGCCGTCGCGCTCGTTGACGAGGGTGAAGTAGTCGATGGCCCCGTTGGCGATGGGGATCCCGTTGGGCGCGTAGGGTCCGGTCCGGTAGACGAGCAGCGGGATGAAGATCTCGCCGGCCGCCTGCACCCTGGTGACCCACGGACCGGCGGCGACGGCCAGCGCCACTATCCCGACAAGCGCAACTCTCCACGTCATGGGTGTGTCCTCCTGAGTCAGTGAGGGAACGGCCAGAGGCGCAGCTTTTCCTTGCCGATCTGCCAGAGCCGCGCCAGTCCATGAGGTTCGACGATCAAGAAGAACAGGATCAGGCCCCCGAAGATCATCAGTTCGATCTGCTTCTGCAGCGCGACCGACATGGTGAGGCCAAGGCTGTGCGGCAGTCTGGTGAGGAAGATCGGCAGCAGGATGATGAACGCGGCGCCCAGCCAGGACCCCAGGATGCTCCCGAGGCCGCCGATGATCACCATGAAGAGCACGAGGAACGACTGGTTGATGTCGAAGGCGAGCGTCTCGGCGCTGCCGAGGTAGAGGAAGACCAGCTCGGCGCCCGCCACGCCGCAGTAGAAGGAGCTGATCCCGAACGCGAGCAGCTTTGTCCGGAGCGGCCGCACGCCGATGATCTCGGCGGCGATGTCGCGGTCGCGGATCGCCATCCAGGACCGGCCGATGCGACCGCGGACCAGGTTCTTGGCGACCAGTGCGAAGACTGCGACGAAGGCCAGCGCCATCACATAGCGCGCCGCCGCCGGCGCGTTCGGGCCGGTGACGGTCACGCCGAGCACCGTGCGATCGGGTGCGGTGATGGTGCCCGACGACGCGTAGTTGGTGAACCACGCGACCTTGTTGAAGAGCCAGATCAGGAAGAACTGCGCGGCCAGCGTCGCGACGGCGAGGTAGAAGCCCTTGATCCTGAGGCTCGGGATGCCGAACAGGAGGCCGATGGCGGCCGCGGCCAGGCCCGAGAGCAGGAAGACGGCGATGATGCTGAGCTGAGGGAACGCGGTGGTCAGCTTGAACGCCGAGTAGGCGCCGACCGCCATGAAGCCTCCGGTGCCGAGCGAGAGCTGGCCGGCGTAACCGGTCAGCAGATTGAGCCCGATGGCCGCGAGCGCGTAGATCAGAAACGGGATCAGGATCGCCTGGAGCCAGTAGTCGCCGGCGACCAGCGGCGGCACCACGAACGCCGCCACCACCGCCGCCAGAACGAACACCCGGTCCTGGACGATCGGGAAAACCGCTTGATCGCTCGCGTAGCTCGTCTTGAACTGCCCGGCCTCTCGGTAGATCACCGCATCACACGCGCTCGATGATCTTCTCGCCGAAGAGGCCCTGTGGTCGCACCAGCAGGAAGGCGAGGGCCAGGACGTAGGCGAACCAGTTCTCGATGGCACCCCCAACGAGCGGCCCCCAGTACACCTCGCCCAGCTTCTCGCCGACGCCGATGATGAGCCCGCCCACGATGGCGCCTGGCACGGACTCGAAGCCGCCGAGGATGAGCACCGGCAACGCCTTGAGTGCGATCAGTGAGAGGCTGAACTGCACGCCGCTCTTGGCGCCCCACATCAGCCCGGCGACGATCGCGACGACCCCCGCCACCGACCACACGACGACCCAGATCGTCTTGAGCGGGATGCCGATGGAGAGCGCCGCCTCGTGGTCGTCGGCGACCGCGCGCAGGGCCCGGCCGATGCGGGTCGTCTGGAAGAAGAGCGCCAGCAGCGTGACCAGGACCGCGGCCGTCACCGCCGCCGTCAGCTCGAGCTCGTTGATCTGGACCCCGCGCACGATGAACGATCGATCGGGAATGCCGATGTCGAGCTTCTTCACGTTGGCGCCCCACGCCATCTCCCCGAACCCCTCGAGGAAGAAATTCAAGCCGATGGTCGCCATGAACAGGATGATCTGCGGCTGATTGACGAGCGGGCGCAGCACGACCCGTTCGATCGCGTAGGCCAGCCCCACCATCACCGCGACCGTCAGGGCGAGGGCCACGACGACGGGCGCGCCGCGCTCGAGCAGCCCGACCAGCGTGAGGGCCGCGAACAGCACCATCACGCCCTGAGCGAAGTTGAACACGCCTGAGGCCTTGTAGATCAGCACGAACCCGAGCGCGACCAGCGAGTACATGAGGCCAGCGAAGACGCCACCGATCAGCACCTCGACGAGAAACGCCGGCGCGCCCGCCATGTCCTTGAACGGCGCGACCAGCACCATGTAGAGAAGATCACTCATGCGCCACGCCCAGGTACGCGTCGCGGACGGCCTGGTCCTTCCGGACCTCGGCCGGCGGGCCGTCGGCGATCTTGCGGCCGTAGTCGAGCACCACGACCCGGTCGGAGATGTCCATGACCACACCCATGTCGTGTTCGATGAGCGCGATGGTCGTCCCGAACTCGTGGTTGACGTCGAGGATGAAGCGGCACATGTCCTCTTTCTCCTCGACGTTCATGCCCGCCATGGGCTCGTCGAGCAGCAGGAGCTTCGGCTCGGCGGCGAGCGCGCGGGCGAGCTCGACGCGCTTCTGCAGTCCGTAGGGCAGTCGGCCCGCCGGCGTCTTGCGGATCGCCTGGATCTCGAGGAAGTCGATGATCCGCTCCACGAAGGCCCGGTGCTCGAGCTCCTGGCGCTTGGCCGGTCCCCAGTAGAGCGCCTCGAGCAGGAAGCTCCCCCGCATTTTCAGCAATCGCCCGGTCATGATGTTGTCGAGCACGCTCATGCCCTTGAAGAGGGCGACGTTCTGAAACGTGCGGGCGATGCCGAGGGCGGCGACGTCGGGCGGCTGCAGGCGCGTACGGTCCTTGCCTTCGAACGCGATCCGTCCCTCGTACGGGTGGTAGAACCCGCTGACGGCGTTGAGCAGCGTCGTTTTGCCGGCGCCGTTGGGGCCGATGATGGCCACGATCTGGCCACGCGCGACGCTCAGGCTCACCTGGTTGACCGCGATCAGCGCGCCGAACCGCACGCTCACGCCGTTCACCTCGAGCACCGGGCCCGCGGGCGCGGGGTGGCTCACCGCGCCGCCTGGGCGGAGAAGACGTCGACGTCGCGGATGCTCACGTCCGCACGCATGGTGCCGGTACGGCCGTCTTCGTACGTCACCATCGCCTCGACCTGGACACGGTCACGCCCAGCGTAGAGCGCCTCGATGAGCGGCGCGTACTTCTGCGCGATGTAGCCCCGACGCACCTTGCGCGTCCGCGTGATCTCCTCGTCGTCCGGATCCAGCTCCTTGTGCAGGATCAGGAACCGCCTCACCTGGGCGCCGCGCAGGACCTCGTCCTCGGCGAGGCTTCGGTTCACGCGCTCCACCTCCCGGTGGATCAACTCGTAGACCTCCGCCTTTTGGGCCAGGTCGGCGTAGCTCGTGTAGGCAATGTTCCGGCGCTCCGCCCAGTTCCCCACGGCCGCGAGATCGATGTTGATGAACGCCGTCACGCAGGGCCGCCCCTGACCGATGCAGACGGCCTCGCGGACGTAGGGTGAGAACTTGAGCTTGTTCTCGAGGAACTTGGGGGCGAAGATCGTCCCGTCGGCCAGGCGGCTCACGTCCTTCGCCCGATCGATGATCTTCAGGTGGCCGTCGTGGTCCAGGAAGCCGGCGTCTCCGGATCGGATCCAGCCGTCTTCCAGCGTCTGTCGCGTGGCCTCCGGGTTCTTCGCGTAGCCTTGAAAGACGCCGGGGCTCCGAAACAGCACCTCTCCCTCGCCCGAGATGCGGATTTCGACGTCCGTGATCGCCGTTCCCACGGTGTCCACTCGCACGTCACCGTCCCGCTGGATGGTGACGAATACGCTGGCCTCGGTCATGCCGTAGAGCTGCTTGACGTTGACGCCCAGGCCGCGGAAGAAGAGGAAGATCTCCGGGCCGATGGCCTCGCCGGCGGTGTACGCGCGGCGGACGCGCGAGAAGCCGAGATTGTCCTTCAGCGGGCCGTAGACGAGGATGCTCCCCAGCGGGTAGAGCAGCCGTTGCCAGAGGGGGACCACCTGCCGGCTAAGCCGCTTGCGCTCGATGTCCTGCGCCAGGCGCAGGAAGAAGTGGACCATCGCGCGCTTCGGTCGCGCCGCGTCCTCGACGCGGACCATGACCCCGGTCAAGATGCTCTCCCAGATACGCGGTGGGCCGAAGAAGTAGGTCGGGGCGATCTCCTTCAGGTCCGGGAGGACGGTCGCCGCGCTCTCCGGACAGTTGATGGCGAACCCCACGATGATCGCCTGCGCGTAGGAGAAGATGTGATCACCGACCCACGCCATCGGCAGATACGACAGGACTTCCTCGTCCTGGTCCAGGCCCTCGCAACGCGCCGCGTTGCGCGCGGTCGCGATCAGGTTCCGGTGGGACAGCATGGCGCCCTTCGGCGCGCCAGTGGTGCCCGAGGTGTAGCAGATGATGGCGACGTCATCCGCGGCGCCTCGGGCGACCGCGTCGTCGAAGTGCGTGGGATGGCCCACCTCGAACTTCTTCCCCAGCTCGCAGAGCTCGGCCAGGCTCACGAGGCCGGGCTCGCTATACGTGCGCATCCCGCGCGGATCATCGTAGACGACGTGCTGGAGGTGCCGGCAGCGCGCCCTCACGCTCAGGAGCTTGTCCACCTGCTCCTGATCCTCGACGACGGCGAACCGGACCTCGGCGTGATCGACGATGTACTCGAGCTCCTTCTCGATGGAGTCCTGGTAGATCGGCACCGGGACGCCGCCCAGCGCCTGGGCCGCCATCACCGCCCAGTAGAGCTGGGGGCGGTTATCGCCGACGATGGCGACGCGGTCGCCGCGCGCGAAGCCGAGGGAGGCGAGGCCGAGCGCGATGAGGCGCGCCTGCTCGAAGTACTGGGACCACGTGTACGCCTGCCAGATCCCGAAGTCTTTCTCCCGGATCGCGACCTTGTTTCCGAGGCGGCGCGCGTTGAGCCGGACGAGCTTCGGGAACGTATCGTGCTCAGGGTCGAGCGCCTGAGCGTCGCTGCTGTTCGCAACAGCCGCCAAATTGCCTCCGGAACGGTCTGTGTTACTGCCAAGGCGGGTAGAGCCAAACGGAGCCGGATCGCGTCTGCTTCTCAGGCCACCCTCGGCTCACGGCCCCGCTACAGTGGCGAGAGTCTAGCCAAGCCCGGTGGCTGTGTCAAGAAATTGACCAGGATAACGGGGACTTACGGAACGCCGATTACTTCGCCGCGGACTCGATCAAGGGCAGGCAGAAGTAAACGGCGAAGGCCGGGCCATCACCATGAACGTCGTGAAGCGCGCGCGGATCTCGGTCGCGAGATCCGCGGAGCGGTCCGTGAAGCCGAAGTAGCGGGAGAGGAGCCCGGCCATGCGCCGGGCCGGTCATTTCCGGAACTTCTGAAAGTCGACCGGCCGCTTCTCGACGAACGCGTTCCGGCCCTCCATCGCCTCCGCCGTCTGGTAGTAGAGGCCGAGCGCGGTGTGGGCGAACTGCGCCACACCGGCCCGCTGCTCGGAGTCGATGTTGAACGACTGCTTGGCGAGCGCGAGCGCCGTCGGGCTCTTGTCGAGGAGCTCGGTGCACCATTTCTCGACTTCGGCGCGGAGCTCTCTGAGCGGCACCACCCGGTTGACGAGACCCATCTCGAGAGCCTCCTGCGCCGAGTACTGGCGGCAGAGGTACCAGATCTCCCGCGCCTTCTTCTCGCCGACGACGCGGGCGAGGAATCCGGTGCCGTGGCCCGCGTCGACACTACCGACACGCGGCCCGGTCTGGCCGAAGACGGCGTTCTCGGAGGCGATCGAGAGGTCGCAGAGCAGGTGCAGGACGTTGCCGCCGCCGATCGCGAACCCGTTGACCATCGCGATGACCGGCTTCGGGATGTGGCGGATGGAGCTGTGCAGGGCCTCGACGTCCATCGGACGCTGGCCGGTCGCGCCCGCTGCACCCGGGGCGTACCCGCCCTCGCCTCGCTCCTTCTGGTCGCCGCCTGCGCAGAAGGCCTTGTCGCCGGCGCCGGTGAGCACGACGACCCCGACGGCCGGGTCCCAGCGCGCGTCCAGGAACGCGTCGGTCAGCTCCGCCACGGTCGTCGTGCGGAAGGCATTGCGAACCTCGGGCCGGTTGATCGTGATCCAGGCGACGCCGCTCTGCTGCTCGTAGAGGATGTCCGTGTACGCCATGGGGCCCTCCGACCCGCTAGAGCGATTTTCGCAGGAGGTTTCCGAGCTCGCCGATGACACCGCGACGGAAAGTCAGCACGCAGACGACGAAGATCACGCCCTGGACGACGGTGACCCACGCGCCGAGCTGCGACAGATAGTTCTCCAGCGCCATCACGATGAACGCGCCGACCACCGGCCCGAACACCGTGCCGAGCCCGCCCAGCAGCGTCATGAGCACCACCTCGCCCGACATCGTCCAGTGGACGTCGGTGAGAGACGCGAGCTGGAAGACGAGAGCCTTCGTCGCCCCGGCGAGGCCGGCGAACGTCGCCGAGAGCACGAACGCGAGAAGCTTGTACCGCTCGGCGCGGTACCCGAGCGAGACGGCGCGCGGCTCGTTCTCCCGGATCGCCTTCAGCACCTGACCGAACGGCGAGTGGATCGCGCGGTAGATCAGGAGGAACCCGGCGAGAAAAATGGCGAGCACGACGAAGTAGAGCGTCAGCGTCTCGTTCAGGTTCAGCACCCCGAGGAGGGTGCCGCGCGGGACCGACTGGATGCCGTCTTCGCCCCCGGTGAACCCGGCCTGCACGCTGAAAAAGTAGACCATCTGCGCGAACGCCAGTGTGATGTTCGCGAAGTAAATGCCCTTGCTGCGGATCGCCAGGGCGCCGATGACGACGCCGAGCGCAGCCGCCACCGCGGTGCCGAAGAGGATCGCCAGCTCCGGTGGGAACCCCCAGGCCTTCGCGGAGTGCGCCGCGCCGTAGCCCGCCGCGCCGAGGAAGGCGGCGTGGCCGAACGAGAGGAGCCCGACGTAGCCGATGAGGAGGTTGAAGGCGCAGGCGAAGAGAGCGAAGCACAGCGCCTTCATGAGAAACACCGGGTACACGAGGAACGGCGCCGCCACGAGGATGGTCGTCATCACCCCGAAGGCGACCACCTGGGGGATCGGCACTCCCGTCTCCGCCGGGGCGGCTGCCCCGACGTATTCGTTGGCCGTCGCCGTCACGAGGCCCGCCCGAAGAGGCCGCTGGGCCTCACCAGGAGCACGAGCGCCATGATGACGAAGATCACCGTGTTCGACGCTTCGGGGTAGAAGACCTTGGTGAAGCCCTCGACCACTCCGAGGGCGAAGCCCGTCACGATCGAGCCCATGATCGAACCCAGGCCGCCGATCACGACCACCGCGAAGACGACGATGATGAGGTCGGCGCCCATGAGCGGGTTCACCTGATAGATCGGCGCCGCGAGCACGCCCGCCAGCGCGGCGAGGCCGACGCCGAACCCGTAGGTCAGCGTGATCATCCGGGGCACGTTGATCCCGAACGCTTGCACGAGCGCCGGGTTTTCGGTCGCGGCGCGCAGGTACGAGCCGAGGCGCGTCCGCTCGATCACGTACCAGGTCGTGAGGCAGACCGCGAGCGAGAACACGATGACCCAGGCCCGGTAGTTGGGCAGGAACATGAAGCCGAGATTCTGGCCACCGGCGAGCTCGCGCGGCATCGAATAGGGTAATCCCGACGAGCCGTATTCGTGGCGAAACAGCCCCTGGATGATCAGGGCGAAACCGAACGTCAGCAGGAGGCCGTAGAGGTGATCGAGTTGATAGAGGCGTTTGAGCATCGTGCGCTCGAGCACGATGCCGGTGATGCCCACGACGACCGGCGCGATGAGGAGCGCCCACCAGTAGCCGAGCCCCGCCCACTGCAAGAGGAAGTACGCCACGAACGCGCCCATCATGTACTGGGCGCCGTGGGTGAAATTGATGATGTTGAGCAGGCCGAAGATGACCGAGAGCCCGAGGCTCAACAGCGCGTAGAACGCGCCGTTGATGAGTCCGATCAGCAGCTGACCGAACAGCGCCTGCGTCGGCACCCCCAAAATCGTCATGCCGAGGCGTGTCGCACCGACGGACGCGGGGTGGGCCGCGCCCGGATGGAGCCCAGCCGCGCAGGGCCATGCGCACGCGTGCCGCGTGGTCGCAGCACCCCTCGCCGCCCCTGGCCCCCGCCCCGCGTCCGCCGCACCGCGCCTATTTCTTGACGAGCTCGCACCCTCCCTGGTCGAGCGGCCGGAACGCCTGCTCGGCCGGGATGGTCGCCTGGATCTTGTAGTAGTCCCACGGGTACTTCGACTCGGCCGGCTTCTTCACCTCGACGAGGTACGCTGGATGGATCTTGCGGCCGTCGACGCGGATAGTCCCCTTGCCGAAGAGCGGGTCGTCCGTCGGTAGCTCCTTCATCTTGGCGATGACCTTGGCGCCTTCGTCGCTCTTGAGCGCCTCGACGGCCTTGAGGTAGTGCAGCGTCCCGGCGTAGACGCCGGCGTGGATCATCGTCGGATGGATCCCCCGATTGCGCTCGGCGAACCGCTTCGCGAACGCGCGCGTTTTCTCGTTGAGATCCCAGTAGAAGGTCTCGGTGAAGGTCAGCCCCTGGGCTTTCTCGAGGCCGAGCGCGTGCACGTCGGTGAGGAAGACCAGGAGACCTGCGAACTTCTGGCCGCCCTTCACGATGCCGAACTCGGCGCCCTGCTTGATGGCGTTGGTGGTGTCGCCGCCGGCGTTGGCCAGGCCGATGATCTTGGCCTTCGAGGCCTGCGCCTGGAGCAGGAACGACGAGAAGTCCTGGGTGTTGAGCGGGTGCCGGACCTTGCCCAGGACCTTGCCGCCGTTCTTGAGCACGACCGCCTCGACATCGCGCTCGAGCGCGTGGCCGAACGCGTAGTCGGCGGTCATAAAGAACCAGGTGTCGCCGCCGGTCTTCACGACCGCGTTGCCGGTGCCGTTCGCGAGCGCCCACGTGTCGTACGTCCAGTGGATCGTGTTGGGCGAGCACGCCTTGCCGGTGAGGTCGGACGACGCCGCAGAGGAAACGATGAACGCCTTGCCCTTGTCGCGGGTGATCTGGTTGACGGCGAGCGCGACGCCGGAGTTGGGGACGTCGAGGATGAGGTCCACCTTCTCGGCGTCGTACCACTGGCGGGCGAGCTGGGAGCCGACGTCGGCCTTGTTCTGGTGATCCGCGAACACGATCTCGACCTTCAGGCCCTTTGCGGCGGCCCCGTAGTCCTCGACCGCCATCCGCGCCGCCACCACCGAGCCCTGGCCGGCCAGGTCGGCGTAGAGGCTCGACTGGTCGTTGAGGACCCCGATCTTGACGACGCCGTCGGAAATCTGGGCGCGGGCCGGGCTCGAGGCCAGGGCCAGAACGCCGATGAGTGCGACGATGCGTGCGATGGTCATGCGCTGCGCTCCTTCGCGACAGATGTTGGTCGTCCGCCGGCACTATACCCCGAGGTAGTCATGGAGCTTGTTCATGTTGGCGTCGAGCTCTCCGTTCGGAATCATGTCCACCACCCGGCCGTGCTCCATCACGTAGTGACGGTCGGCGACGGTCGCGGCGAAGCGGAAGTTCTGCTCGACGAGGAGGACGGTGAATCCTTCGCTCTTGAGCCGCCGGAGCGTGACACCGATCTGCTGGACGATCACCGGGGCCAGCCCCTCGGTCGGCTCGTCGAGCAGCAGGAGCCGGGCGCCGGTTCGCAGGATGCGGCCGATCGCCAGCATCTGCTGCTCGCCACCCGACAGCGTCGTGCCGCCCGCCCGGAGCCGCTCCCGGAGGTTGGGGAAGAGCCCGTAGATCGCGTCGACCCCGAGCCCGCCGGGCCGGACCACCGGCGGGAGCAAGAGATTCTCCTCGACGGTGAGGCTCGCGAAGATGCCGCGCTCCTCCGGGCAGAACGCAAGCCCGAGCCGCGCGATACGGTTGGACGGGAGATCGATGAGCTCGCGGCCCTCGAAGCGGATGGAGCCCCGCCGCCGGCCGACGATGCCCATGATCGATTTGAGCGTCGTCGTCTTGCCGGCGCCGTTGCGGCCCAGGAGCGTCACCATCTCGCCCGGGCCGATCTCGAAATCGACGCCGTGCAGAATGTGGGACTCGCCGTACCAGGCGTGGAGGTCGCGAACCTCGAGCAGCGGCTCAGGCATGGCCCGAGCCCATGTAGGCCTGGATCACGTCCTGGTTCCGCGACACGCTCCGGTAGTCGCCCTCCGCGAGGACTTCGCCCCGCGCCAGGACCGTGATGATGTCCGAGAGATTCTCGACCACGCTGAGGTTGTGCTCGACCATCAGGACCGTGCGGTTCGCCGCCACGCGCTTGATCAGCGCCGAGATGCGCTCCACGTCGTCGTGGGCCATCCCGGCGGTCGGCTCGTCGAGCAACATCATCTCCGGTTCGAGCGCCAGCGTCGTCGCGATCTCCAGGGCGCGCTTGCGCCCGTACGGCAGCTCCACGGCGGGCGTGCGCGCGAACGCTGCGAGGCCCACCGCCTCGATCAGCTCGACCGCGCGGCCGTTCAGGCCGTCGAGCACTCGCTCCGACCGCCAGAAGTCGAACGACGCGCCGCGCGTGCGCTGGAGCGCGACGCGCACGTTCTCCAGTACCGAGAGGTGGGGGAACACGGCCGAGATCTGGAACGAGCGCACGAGACCCAGCCGGGCGATGTCCGCGGGCCGGGAGCCGGTGATCTCGCGACCCTTGAAGCGGATGCGCCCGCGGGTGGGTGCCAGGAAATGGGTCAGGAGATTGAAGCAGGTAGTCTTGCCGGCGCCGTTGGGGCCGATGAGCGCGTGGATCGTCCCACGGCGCACGCGCAGCCTCACGTCCTTCACCGCGACGAAGCCGCGAAACTCCTTGGTGAGCCCCTCGGTTTCCAGAATGACGTCGTCGGCCATCTCAGGAGGGCAAGCCGGCCGGCGGATAGAAGCGCGCCTCCCGCTTCTCCTTCCACGCACGGTTGGACTCGTCCATCTCCCACGACGCCACGCACTCGCGCTGCGCCCTCAGCACCTCCTCGATCAGCCCGCGCGGGTCGCGGTGGAACGAGTCGTGGAGCAGTCGCTTGGTGTGGGCGGTCGCGGTGGGAGAGGCGCCGCGCGCCTTCCCGATGACAGTCGCGAGCGCCCGGTCGAGGTCGGCGCGCGGACACACCCAGTTGACGAGGCCGATGGCGCGCGCCTCGGCGGGGCTCACGTGGTCGTTCAGGAGCGCCAGCTCCTTGGCGCGCCCCACGCCGACGACGCGCGCCAGGCGTAGCACTGCGCCGTCGGGAACGAGGCCGTGGCGGGTCGCGCCGAGGCCGAGGATGGCGTCGTCGGTGACCAAACGGAGATCGCACGCGAGCGCCAGCTGCAGGCCGCCACCGATCGAGTAGCCATGCAGGACGGCGACCGTGAGCTTCGGCATGTCCTCCAGGCGGTCGAGCGCGCGGTTCCAGTGCCGATAGAACGCCTCGCCGATCGACCCCGCCGCGAGCGCGGTCCGGTCCATGCCCGAGCAGAACGCCCGGCCGGCCCCGCGCACGACCACCTGCGCGACGCGGGCGTCGGTCGCGGCGGTCGCGGCGTGATCGGCGAGCGCGGCGGCGAGCTCGGTGGACAGCGCGTTCAGGACGTTCGGCCGGTTGAGCGTGATCCAGCCGACTCCGTCCCTGGCTTCGTAGGTGACGAGCGCCTCGGTCATCTAGGTCCGCTCGGTGAGATTGTGGACGCCGCTCACGAAGTTGTACGATCACCGCGTGTCGTGTGAAAGTCAAGGCCGCCCGGATGTGCGCCGCCGCAGCGCGAAGCGCGAGGGGCGCCTGTGACTGATAAGGAGGCCCCGTCCATGACCGTGACCACACGCCGCCGGTTCGTCGCCGGTGCCCTCGCCGCGACGACGACCCCCGTCCTGACGCGCGCGGCCCGCGCGCAGACCGCGGTCAAGATCGGGACGGCGGTGCTCGGCGACTACTCGATGGCGGGCCCGGTCATCGTCGCCCTCGAGCGGGGCTTCTTCAAGTCCGAGGGGCTCGCTGCCGAGTTCGTGCCGTTTCGCGGCGGCCCGGATCTTCTCAAGGCGGTGATGGCCGGCGAGTGTCTCGTCGGGATCACCGGCAGCACCGACATTCTCGTCTTCCGCGAGGCCGGCTCGCCGATCAAGATGATCGCGACGCACACCGAGGGCAACCACTTCACGCTGAACGTCGCGCTGGACGTCCAGCGGGTCGGCGACCTGAAGGGCAAGGTGATCGGTGTCACCCGCGTGGGCGCCACGACGTGGGTCTTCGCTCGCATGCTCGCCAAGAAGGAAGGCTGGGACCCGGACAAGGACGTCCAGGTTGTCGGCCTCGGCGGCCTCGACGCACAGCTCGCGGCCATGGCCCGCAAGGAGATCACCGCCTACGTCTGGGGCGACGGCGGAGCGGTGACCGAGCTCCAGGGCAAGTCCAAGGTCCTCCTGCGCCTGGACTCGGTGACGCCGAAGTGGATCAGTCAGATCCAGTACGCGTCCGAGGATGCGATCGTCAAGCAGACCGACGCGATCCGGAAGAGCCAGCGAGCGCTCTTCCGTGCGCTCAAGCTCATGCGCGAGAACCCGAGAGACGCGGCGGAGCTCGTGTCCAAGAAGCTCGGCTGGACCCCGGAGGCGGTGCTCGGCGCCCACAAGATCTCCGGTCCGTTGCTGCCCGTCGACGGTCAGATCAACGTGGAGGCGCTCGTGGTCATGCAGGAGACGCTCCTCGAGCACGGCCTCATCAAGAAGAAGCTCCTCCTCGCCGACCATTACACCCGGGAGTTCACGCCTGTTCGGGTGTAGCGCGAGTCATTGTCGCTTGCATAGTCGTCCGCTTACCATCCTCATCGGCCTGCTCATCCTGCTCGGCGCGAGTCCGGGAGTCGGGACGGCCCAGGTCTTCATCGCGACCCACCCCAAGCCCGAGTTCACGATCGGCCCGCTCTTCGTCCGGGCGAACGTCGGGCCCGCCGCCGGGCCGGTCGACGTCACCGTGCTCTTCAGCGTCGTGGTGCCGGCCACCGTCAGCGGCGGTGTGCGCGAGCAGGACCTCTACCTTCTCTGGCCCGGCGAGGTGGACGGCGAGGCCGTTGCCGGCGCGCCCGAGCCCGAGCTCCGCCGCACCGTCGAGGCGCGTGGATTCCAGGTGACGCGGGAAGGACGACTGCCGCTCTCGGCACGGGCCGTGTACTCAGGCCCCCAGCGCCCGCGACCCGAGGCACTTGATGGCGGCGCGCCGTTCGTCACCTACTCCCGAGAGGGCGGCCCGCTCGGCCAGGGCGCGCCGGCGAGCTGGATCCGGATCCCGTGGACGCCCCGGCTCGTCGATCGCACGTGGCTCGTCGAGCTCCGGATGCGCCTGACGACTCTCCGGCGGCCGAAGCAAGCCACCTGGCTGGAGAACGTCCTCTGGGGCGAGCGTCACGTGATCACCCTGAGCTTCAACGACGTCAGGACGCGCGCGACGTTCCCGATGTACCTTGCCCATCGCGATCGCGTCGTCCACCTCGCCGACGATCCTTCCCAGCTCATCATCAACTTCGCAGACTCGGATCACCTGAAAATCCACGAGGTCTATCCGGGCTCGAGCCAGCGGCGATCGAGCGAGACCCGCCGGGCCACGGAGATCGTCTCGGCCTATCTCGATCCGTCCGAGGGAATTCGACCTCAAGTCTTGTCGGTGCAGTTCGGATACTTCACGGGCTGGAAGGCCTGGGCGCCGGTCCTCTTCGCCACGCTCTTCTTCGTCCTGGGCAACCTCGCGGGGCCGCTGGTCACGACCCTCGCCAAGGGTGTCGGCGCGCGGATCCAGGGACGCATTCACTTCGGGCCGCGCAGTAGCGCTCCCGCCCGGCACGATACCGGGACAGTCGTCCCGCGCGAGACGCTCGCGCGCATCTCGCCGGGCGAGACGACGTACGACGAGATCCTCAGCCTTTGCGGGCCCAACCCGGAGGAGCGCGAGCGTCTCAGCGCGCCGGGCCGCCGTACCCTCGTCTACCGCGGGCGGCGTGTCGTGCCTTACCGGCAACGGCGGCTCGGCTGGCTCGCGACCGTGCACCGCTGGGACGTCGAGCACCATGAGGTCGAGATCGAGCTCGACGGCGACAGAGTCCGCGACATCCAGGCCCAGGTCCACAGGAGTCGCCTGACCCAGCCGGGGCGGGCCTGAGAGAGCTCTCCGGTGATCCGCGTCTGGATCGCGGCGCTCCTGCTCGTGGCCCCCGTTGCCGCCGAAGGACAGGTCTTCCTCGCCTCGCGGCCGAACCCCGAGTTCACGATCGGCCCGCTCTTCGTGCGCGCGACCGTGACGCCCGAGCTCAGCGCCGTCACGCTGGACGTCCTCTGGAGCCTCGTGATCCCGCCGACCCGGAGCGCCGCCGCCATCCAGCAGGATCTCTATCTCCTCTGGCCGAATTCGGTCGGCGCGAGCGCGGCGGACGGGCCGCCCGACGCGGCGCTCGCCGCGTACGTCGCGGCGCGCGGGTTCACGCCGATCAAGGAGGGGCGCCTGCCGCTCTTCGCGCAGAGTCTCTATCGTATCGGCGAGGAGCTGCCGCCCGAGCCCGTCGCCGGCGGCGCGCCGTTCGTGACGATCATCCGCCTGGGTGGCCCGCTCGGCCTCACGTCGCCCGTGACCTACGTGCGGATCCCCTGGACGCCCCTGCTCGCCAACCGCACCTGGCTGATGAACCTCCGGATGCAGGTGACGGACCTCGTCAAGCGGCGCACGGCGACGTGGATCGAGGACGCGTTTTGGGGCCCGCACCACGCGATCTCGCTCACGTTCAACGACGTGCGGCCGCGCGCCCTGTTCCCGCTCTATTTCGAGCATCGGGACCGTGTCATCCGTCTCGCCGACGACCCGTCGCAGCTCGTCCTAAACTTTCGCGACGCCGAGCACCTCAAGATCTACGACATCTTCCCGCGCACGGCGGGACGCCGGCTCAGCGAGACGCTCGACTCGACCGAGGAGATCTCGCTCTTCCTCGACCGCTCCGAAGGCATCAGTCCCCAGGTCCTGACGGTGCAGTTCGGCTACTTCAAGGGCCTGCGGTCTTGGGCGCCGGTCCTGATCCCGATCGTCTTCTTCGCCCTCGGCAACCTGGCGATGCCCCTCTTCATGATGATCGCGCGTCGGGCGGGCGCGCAGCTCGCGAGTCGCGTTCAGTTTGGGCCCGGCGACGCCGCGCGGCAGACCGGCGTCATCTTCTCGCGCGATACACTCGCACGCATCGTGCCGGGGACGACGCGATACGAGGAGGTCTTGCGGCTCGGCGGTGGCGCCCCCGAAGAGCACGAGCAGCTCGCCACGCCTGATCGGCGCACGGTCGTCTACCGCGGGCGTCGGGTCGTGCCCCAGCGTCAACGCCGCTTCGGGTGGCTCGCGACGGTCAGTCACTGGTCGGTGGAGCAGCACGAGGTCGAGATCACGCTCGAGCGGGACGTCGTCACTGACGTGCAGGCGCGTGTGCGCCGCTCACCCCTCACCCTTCCCGCCACCAGCTAAGCCCCGGCCCGCGGGCCGGGGCCTTGACAGGCGTCGCGAACCGCCCCCATATAGAGCCCTCTGACGTCCGAAACCCACGCACCGCCGAGGGAGGCGTGTAATGGCCGAGATGACCCGCCGGGAGGTACTCAAGATCGCGGCAGCCGGAGCCAGCGCCGCGCTGCCGGGCGTGATCGCGAGCCCCGCGCACTCGCAAGGTACGCAGAAGCGCGAGCTCGTCGTCGCTCAGGGCGGCGACGTCGCCCAGTTCGACCCGCACATGAGCACATCGTCGAACGACATCCGCATCTCGTTCAATCTCTTCGACAACCTGACGAGCCGGCGCCCGGACGGCAAGCTGGCGCCGGGCCTCGCGATGGAGTGGAAGCTCCAGGGCCAGACGACGTGGGTGTTCAAGCTGCGCCAGGGCGTCAAGTGGCACAACGGCGACCCCTTCAGCTCGGCGGACGCCAAGTTCAGCATCGAGCGCACCTACGATCCCAATACCAAAATGCGGGTCAACACCGTCTTCACGACCGTAGATAGGCTCGAGGCGCCGGACCCGGCGACGCTGATCATTCACACCAAGAAGCCCGATCCGCTGCTGCCCGCGCGGCTCGGGTTCTACGGCGGGCAGATCGTGCCCAAGAAATACCTGGACGCGGTCGGCCCCGACACCTTCAACCAGAAGCCGGTCGGCACGGGACCCGTGCGCTTTGTCTCCTGGACGAAGGACGACAGGGTCGTGCTCGAGGCGAACCCGGACTACTGGGGCGGCCGTGTGGACTTCGATCGCCTCATCGTTCGGGCCCTGCCCGAGATGGCGCCCCGGGTGGCGGCCCTGCTCAAGGGCGAAGTGGATCTGATCACCCAGGTTCCGCCCGACCAGGGCGAACGAGTCAAGGCCAACGCCGGCACCCTGGTGAGCGGCGCCCTCTACGGCGGGCTCTACGTGCTCGCCGTGAACTCGAAGCGGCCGCCGCTCGACAACCCGCTGGTCAAGCAGGCGCTCTCACTGGCCATCGACCGGGAGACCATCGTCAAGGAGCTGTGGCGAGGACGAGGCGTCGTTCCCAGCGGCCCCATCGCCAAGGGCGACAATCACTTCGACGCTTCGCTGCCGCCCCTCGCCTACGATCCAAAGGAAGCCAGGGAGCGTCTGCGCAAGGCCGGCTACAAGAACGAGGAGATCGTCATCGAAACCACCGCGGGCTACATGGCGGGCGACAGGACCATGGCCGAGGCCGTTCAGGCCATGTGGCGCGACGCCGGGGTCAACGCCAAGGTCGAGCTCTTCGAGTATTCCGTGCGCGCCCAGAAGAACCGCGACAAGAGCTTCAAGGGCGTGTGGTGGTCGGATCCGACGTCAACGCTGCGCGACCCCGACGGCATGATGTGGCGCCTGCTCGGTCCCGGTGGCCCGCAGGACTACTGGCGTCATCCCGAGTTCGACGAGCTCGGCAACGCCGCCCGCTTCTCGGTCGACGAGAAGTTCCGCGCCGACGCGTACCGGAAGATGACCAAGATCTCCCTGGAGCACTTTCCGTGGATTCCGGTGATCCAGCCGTACGAGGACTACGGGCTCCAGAAGCACGTGGAGTGGACGCCGGACCCGCTGCAGCAGCTCGAGATCCGCCGCTTCAACTTCAAGTTCCGCCGCGCGTAGACCGGCTTCCGGGGGCGGAGCCTGGCGGGTTCCGCCCCCGCGCCTATGCGCGGGCTCCTCCCGTTCCTCGGCTCCCGACTCCTCCGCGCGGCGGTCGCGCTCTGGCTCGTCTCGACCGTCGTCTTCGTGGTCATGCGCCTGTCGGGCGATCCCGTGCCGTTGCTCTTGCCTCCCGACGCCCCGCGCAGCGAGATCTTCCGCGTCCGCGCCGAGCTCGGCCTCGACCGTCCCCTGCCTGTGCAATACGTTGTCTTCCTCGGCAACGTTCTCCGCGGGGACTTCGGCCGGTCGATCCACTTTCGCCAGCCCGCCTTTCGCGTGGTACTCGGCTACCTGCCGGCGACATTCGAGCTCGGCCTGACGGCGTTCGTCCTCGCGTCGCTCGTCGCCCTGCCCATCGGCGTGGTCTCTGCGGTTCGGCGCAACTCCCCGGTCGACCAGGTCACCATGGGACTGGCGCTCGTCGGCCAGTCCGCGCCGACGTTCTTCATCGGGATTCTCCTGATCCTGGTCGTCTCGCTGAAGCTCGGCCTCCTGCCGACCTCCGGCCGGGAGGACTGGCGGAATCTCGTCCTGCCCGCGCTCACGCTCGGCGCCTTCGCCATGGCCTCGATCGCCCGGCTCACCCGGTCGGCGGTGCTCGAAGTGCTGCGCGCGGACTACATCCGGACCGCCCGCGCCAAGGGCCTGTCCGAGGCGCTGGTCGTCACCAAGCACACGCTGAAGAACGCGGCCGTCCCGATCGTCACCATCACCGGGCTGCAGTTCGGCACGCTGCTCGGCGGCGCCGTCGTGACGGAGACGGTATTTGCGTGGCCGGGCATCGGACGGCTCGCGATCCAGTCGATCTACAACCGCGACTACCCCGTCGTGCAGTGCACGGTGTTCCTGTCGACCGTACTCTTCATCGTGATCAACTTCTGCATCGACCTGGTCTATGGTCTCCTCGATCCCCGCGTCCGCTCGATCTGACGTGGGCCCGGCCGGGGCGGCGACGGTCCGCTCGAGCCGTGGGCGACGAACCCGGCGGATGGCGCTCGGCGGCGGGGTGTTTGTCTTGCTGCTGGTCGTGACCGCGCTGGCCGCGCCGGTGATTGCGCCGCACGATCCCGTCCGCCAGTCGCTGCGGGCGCGGCTGGCGGCCCCCACGCTCTCTGCCGCCGATGGCAAGGCGCACGTGCTCGGCACCGACCACCTCGAGCGCGACGTCCTCTCGCGCATGATCCACGGGGCGCGGGTCTCGCTGCTGGTCGGCTTCGCGGCTGTGGTGGTCGGCGGAATCGTCGGCACCACGCTCGGCCTCCTGGCCGGCTTCCGCGGCGGCTGGACCGACAGCATGATCATGACGCTCGCCGACGCCCAGCTCGCGTTTCCCTTCATCCTGCTCGCGATCGGGATCATCGCGGTGCTCGGGCCGAGCTTCCCCACGCTGATCGTCGTCATCGGGCTCTCGGGGTGGGTCACCTACGCGCGCGTCCTCCGATCGCAGGTGCTGGTGCTGCGCTCACGCGAGTTCGTCGACGCGATCCACGCCCTCGGGGGCTCGGTGGCGCGCGTGATCGCCCGCCACATCCTTCCCAATGTGCTCTCGTCGCTCGTCGTCATCGCCACGCTCGAGCTGGCCCGCGCGATCGTGCTCGAGGCGACGCTTTCGTTCCTCGGCCTCGGCGTTCAGCCGCCGACGCCGTCCTGGGGCGGGATGGTCCACGAGGGGCGGGAGTATCTCGACTCGGCGTGGTGGATCTCGACGGCTCCCGGGATCGTGCTGATGCTCACGTCCATCGTCGTGAGCCGCACGGGAGACTGGCTCCGCGATCTCCTCGATCCGACCCTTCGGGGTGAGTAGGAGGGCTAGGCGCCGTACGCGATCGGGATGCGCTCGATTACGCAGAACGGGATCGTCACGGACTCGGCGCACGCCAGGCAGTAGAAGTCGAGCTCGAGGCCCGCGCGTTGTCCGTGGAGTAAAAGCCGCTGACTGCACCGGGAGTGGTGGAGCGCGCCGTCGAGTGCCATGTATACGGTGACGACCTCTGCCGCGACCAAGGAGCCCATTGCCGTTTCCCTCCTGTGTCCAGGAAATAGCAATTGGCATTCCAGGGATGGACAGTGGGCTAACCCAATGATATCTCGGGCGCTTCGGCAGACGTGACGAGGGGGGTGTTCAGGAATTGGGCGGCGGCCTGAGAAACCCTGGACCGGACGGGATCAGCCGCGCCAGTGTGAGAGCTTGTCGTTCAGGTGGTCGAGCGCCAGAACGATCGCGATCGACGCCGCCGACACGAGCCCGGTCGCCGCGAACAGCTCGGGGGCCTGGAAGCCATTGGCGAGCGAGCCCATGACGTAGCCCATGCCACGGACCCCGGCGAACATTTCGACCACGAGGACCCCGAGCAGGCAGAACACGACGCCGAGCCGCATCCCCGCGAGCACCGACGGGACGATCGCCGGGAGCAGCACCTTCCAGTAGAGACGCCGAGCGTCACCGACAGCACGTAGGCGACCGCGGTCTTGCCGAGCGTGTCGCCCAGCCCGGCGAACGCGGTGCCGCCGATCCGGAGGAGCGCCCGGGCGACAGCGCTCGGCGCCGGGACGAAGAGCGGATCGACCCACCCCGCCCGCGCCACGACCTCCCACGAAACGACCGCGGCGAGCACGGTCACGAGCTGGAGGACCCGGACTCGGATTATTGTAGCGGGGTCCATGAGGCCGGCTTGGACCGGGGGTGGCCTGAGACGGGTGCGACCCGGCTCCGCTCCTGCGGACCACCCTTCGGGAAGCGATGGCCTGAGACGGGCGCGAGCCGGCTCCGCTCCTGCGGACCACCGTTGGGGTGTCGCCTCATTCCGTCCACTGCCGGGCACGGCGCTCGAGGAGGCTCGCGAGGACGTCAGAGCCGACGACCAGGAGCAGCGTCACGAGTACGAGCGCGACGTAGTCCGCGGTCCGTAGAAGACCGTACGCGTGGTTGATGAGAGCACCTATGCCGGCCTTCGAGCCGAGGATCTCACCGACGATGACGCCGATCACGCACAGCGCGAGCCCGGTCCGCAGTCCCCCTACGAGCGTGAAGAGCATCGAGGGCAACATGACCCGACGGAAGACGGTCACCGCGCCCGCGCCGTACGCGCGCGCGACGGTGACGAACTGCGGGTTCACCTGGCGAACGCCGGCGAGAACCGACAGGGTGATCGGAAAGAAGCCCAGCAGGAAGCCGAATGCGATCTTCGAGGCCGCGTCGAGGCCGAAGAAGAGCATCAGGGAGGGGTACCAGACGACCGCCGGCACTGCGTAGAGCGCCGCCAACATGGGTCCCCAGACGCGACCGACGAGCCGGTGCATGCCGAGCACGAAGCCGCAGCCGAGTCCGGCCGCGACCGCCAGCATGTACGCCGCCCCGATCTCGCGCAGCGTCAGCCAGAGGCTCGCCGGCAGCTCGGGGTAGGAGCGGAGCAGCAGAAGATCGCGCAATGCCGGGAGGACTGCCGAGGGTGGTACGGCGAGGAGCGGGTTCGCGGCGCGTCCCGCGACCTCCCAGACCGCCAGGAGGGCGGCGAGAAGACCGAGGCGCAACCAGAGGACTCTCACCGCATCGCCCGCAGCGACTCCTCGCGGATCTCGCTCCAGAGCTTGGCGCGGAGCGCCGCCATCTCGGGCGACTCCACCGACCGCGGGTATTCCATCGACAGCTCCAGGATCGATTTGATCCGCCCGGGCCGGGCCGTCATGACGGCGACGCGGGTCGACAGGAACAGCGCCTCGTGCAGGCTGTGGGTCACGAAGATGACGGTTTTGCGCGTACGCCGCCAGATGTCGAGGAGCCACTCGCCCATCAGGACCCGCGTCTGCTCGTCGAGCGCGCCGAACGGCTCGTCCATCAGGAGGATCTTCGCGTCGATCGCCAGCGCGCGCCCGATCGCTACGCGCTGCTTCATCCCGCCCGACAGCTCGCGCGGGTACTTCTCGGCAAAGCCGGAGAGCCCGAGCGGGCCGAGCAGCTCGCTGGCCGTCCGGCGACGGCGTGCGGCCGGCACGCCCTGGAGCTCGAGGCCGAATTCGACGTTCTGCAGCGCGGTCCGCCACGGGAAGAGGCCGGCGTCCTGGAACACGGTGGCGACGCGCCGCGGGTCCGGCGTCGTCACCGGCTGGCCGTCGACCAGGAGGCGCCCCTCGTCGGGCGCCACGAGGCCGCCGAGCATGCCGAGCAGCGTGGACTTGCCGCACCCGGAAGGGCCGATGAGCGTGCAGAAGTCGCCCTCCCCGACCGAGAGCGAAACGTCGTGGAGCGCTTCCACCGGGCCCGAGCTGGTGAGATAGCGCTTGGTGACGCCCTCGATGGCGATCAGCTCGCCGCGCGCCGCCGTCACGTGAGCTGAAGGATCTCCCGGGCGATGAGCATGCGCTGGATCTCGGACGTGCCTTCGCCGATCTCGGTGAGCTTCGCGTCCCGGAAGATACGCTCGACCGGGAACTCCGTGATGTAGCCGGCGCCGCCGTGGATCTGCACGGCCTTCGTCGCCGCCTTCATTGCCGCCTCGGACGCGAACAGCTTGGCCATCGCCGCCGCGTGCATTGCCGGCCGGCCCGCGTCTTTCAAATACGCCGCGCGCAGCGTGAGCAGTCGCGCCACCTCGACCTCGGTGGCGAGGTCGGCGATCATGCCCTGGAGCCCGTTGAACTCGGCGAGTGTCTTCCCGAACGCGGTGCGCTGCTTCATGTACTTGACCGCTTGGTCCACCGCCGCTTGCGCGATGCCCACCCCCATCGCCGCCATCGCGATGCGCCCCCCCTCCAGCACCTTCATGGCCTGCTCGAACCCGGTGCCACGCTCACCCAGCAAGTTGGCCTCGGGGACGCGGGCGTCCTCGAAGATCAGCTCGGCTGTGTTCGACGCGTGCAGGCCGAGCTTGCGATAGGGCTTGCCGCTGCGGAAACCGGGCATGCCCTTCTCGAGGATGAAGGTGGAGATGCCCTTGGACCTCCGCTCCGGGCCGGTGCGGGCCATGACCACCGCGGTCGAGGCGACCGATGCGTTGGTAATGAAGGCCTTGCTCCCGTTCAGGACCCACTCGCCGTCTCTGAGCTCGGCGCGCGTGGCGAGCGCCGCGGCGTCGGAGCCCGAGCCCGGCTCGGTGAGGCCCCAGGCCCCCAGCACCTGGCCGCTGGCGAGGGGCGGTAGGTATTTCCGCTTCTGCTCGGGCGACCCGAAGATCGCGATGTGGTTGGCGCAGAGCGAGTTGTGCGCCCACATCGTTATGCCGATCGACGCGTCGCCGCGGCAGAGCTCTTCCACGATCAGCGCGAAGGACACATAATCGAGCCCCGCGCCGCCGAACTCTTCGCCCACGAGAGCGCCGAGGAAGCCGAGCGGGCCCAGCTTCGTCACGATCTCGTGGGGAAACTCGTGGCGCTCGTCGAACGGCGCGATCTTGTCGCCGAGCTCGGCCCGGGCGAACTCGCGTGCGACGTCACGGAGCTGCTGCTGTTCGGGGGTCAGGTCGAAGTCCACGAGAATTCAGACCGCCGCGCGAATGTGCTCGCGGACAAACCGGACGATGTCCTGGGTCGAGGTGCCGGGCGTGAACAACTCCTTGACTCCCATCGCCTTGAGGGCGGCGATGTCCTCGGGGGGGATGATCCCGCCCCCGAAGACCGCGATATCCGCTGCGCCATGCTCGGCGAGCAACTCGAGGACCCGCTGGAAGAGGTAGTTGTGGGCGCCGGAGAGGACGGAGAGCCCGATGGCGTCGGCGTCCTCCTGGATCGCCGTGGCGACGATCTGCTCGGGCGTCTGGTGGAGCCCGGTGTAGATCACCTCGAAGCCCGCGTCGCGCAGCGCCCGCGCGACGATCTTGGCTCCGCGGTCGTGGCCGTCGAGACCCGGCTTGGCGACGACGACGCGAATCGACCGTTCGACCATCATGCCGCTCCGCGGAGCGCGGCGCGGAGCTTCTCGCCGACCTTCATCATCCGCTCTCGGTCGCCGGGGACGAGCTTCCAGTCGAACCCCTTGCCGTCGTTGGTCCAGCGCGGAATGAGATGCAGGTGGAAGTGCGGCACCGACTGGAAGGCGGCCGGGCCGTTGGCCTGGAGCATGTTCAGGCCGTCCGGCTGCAGCGCCGCCCGCTGCGCCGTGGCGACACGCTTGGCCGTGGTGATCGCGGCCTGCAGGTCAGCCGGATCCGCGTCGAAGATCGTCGCGGCGTGCACCCGGGTGAGCACCAGGCAGTGACCGGAGTTGAGCGGGTTGATGTCCATGATGCAGAGTGTCCGCTCGTCCTCGTAGATCTTCATCGAGGGAACCTGCCCGTCGCGGATCTTGCAGAAGAGGCAGTCGCTCATCGGTGTCGCCTAGACCGGAACCGTCCAGCCCCGGGTATCCGGCGCCGTCCCGTACTGGATCCCCACGATCGCGTCGTAGAGCTTCTGGGTCAGCGTGCCGATCCGCCCTCCGTTGATCACGAGCCGCTCGCCCTTGTACGCGAGCTCGCCGACGGGTGAAATGACCGCGGCGGTGCCGGTGCCCCAGACCTCCTCGAGCGTCCCCTTGCGCGCGGCGGCCGCGACCTCGTCGATCGTCACCGGCCGCTCGGAGACTCTGAGGCCCCAGTCGCGCATCAGCGACAGCGCCGAGTCGCGCGTGACGCCGGCCAGGATCGTTCCGCTGAGGGGCGGCGTGACGATCTCGTCTCCGATCTTCATCATGATGTTCATCGTACCCACTTCGTCGATGTATTTGCGCTCTCGACCGTCGAGCCACAGCACCTGGGTGAACCCGGCGTGCTTCGCCTCCTCCGCGGCGTAGAGGCTCGCCGCATAGTTGACGCCGGTCTTGGCGCCGCCCACCCCGCCCTCGACGGCACGGACATACTTGTCGACGACGAGGATCTTCACGGGATTGATCCCCTCGGGGTAGTACGCGCCGACGGGCGACAGGATCACGTAATAGATGTAGGACTTCGCCGGCCGGACGCCGAGAAACGGCTCGCTCGCGATGATCGTCGGTCGGACGTAGAGCGACGTCCCCACCGTGGACGGCACCCAGTCCTTCTCGATCCCGACGAGGGTCACGAGCGACTTCAGCGCGAGGTCGGGATCGAGCGGCGGGATGCACAGGCGCTGTGACGACTGGATCAGCCGCTCCACGTGCTTCTGGGGCCGGAAGAGCCGGACCTGGCCGTCGCGCCCGCGGAAGGCCTTGAGGCCGTCGAACACCGCCTGGGCGTAGTGGAGCACGGCCGCCGCCGGATCCAGCGGGAAGGGCCCGTACGGCTCCACCCGCGGATCGTACCAGCCCTTCTCCTCCTGGAAGTCCATGACGAACATGTGGTCGGTGAAGACGGTCCCGAACGTGAGCTCGCTGTCCTTGGGCTTCGGCTTCTTCGTGGCCGCACGGCTGATCCTGATCGGGTCGCTCATCGCATCCCCTCCCTCACCGACAATTGCGATCGCATCCTGGACGCTAGAAGATGATCGGCTCGCGATAGAGCCCGAACACCCGACGGTATACGTCCGAGATCTCGCCGAGGCTCACGTAGTCTTTCACCGCGTCGATGAGCACCGGCATCACGTTCCGCGGCTCGCGGCACGCGTCGGCCAGCTGCTTGAGCCGCCGCTCGACCTTCGCCGGGTCGCGGGCGGCTTTGAAGCGCCCGACGCGCTCGACCTGCTCGCGCTCGACGGCCGCGTCGATCTTGAGATAGTTGATGGGGCGCTCCTCCGACATCACGTACTTGTTGACGCCGACGACGATCTTGTCGCGGCGATCCTCCATCAGCTGGTAGCGGTACGCGGCGTCCGCGATCTCCCGTTGCGGGTAGCCCGTATCGATGGCGCGAACGATGCCGCCCATCGCGTCGATCTTTCGGATGTAGCCGTGGGCGGCCTCCTCCATCTGGTTCGTCAGCGTCTCGAGGTAATAGGAGCCCCCGAGCGGATCGATCGTCAGGGCGACTCCGGACTCCTCGGCGAGGATCTGCTGGGTCCGCAGCGCAACCGTCACCGCCTCCTCCGTCGGCAGCGCCCAGGTCTCGTCGTAGGAATTGGTGTGGAGCGATTGCGCGCCGCCGAGCACCGCCGCCAGCGCCTGGAGGGCGACCCGCGCGACGTTGTTGAGGGGCTGCTGGGCGGTCGCCGAGACGCCGGCCGTCTGGGTGTGCGTTCGGAGCCGCATCGATTCGAGCTTTTTCGCGCCGAACCGCTCCTTCATGAAGCGCGCCCACAGGCGCCGCGCCGCCCGGAGCTTGGCGATCTCCTCGAAGAAATCGTTGTGGATGTCGAAGAAGAACGACAGCCGCGGCGCGAAGCTGTCGATGTCCAGGCCGCGCGCGCACGCCGCCTCGACGTAGCCGAGGCCGTCGGCCAGCGTGAACGCGAGTTCCTGCACCGCGGTCGCGCCGGCCTCACGGATATGGTAACCCGAGATCGAAACCGGATTGAAGCGCGGCACGTGCTTCGAGGTGAATTCGATCATATCGACGACGATTCGAACCGCCGGCTCGGGCGGGCAGATCCATTCCTTCTGGGCGATGAACTCCTTCAGCATGTCGTTCTGCATCGTGCCGCCGACGCGCTGCCACGCGACCCCCTGTTTCTCGGCGACCGCCAGGTACATGGCGAGCGCGACCGACGCGGTGCAGTTGATCGTCATCGACGTCGTGACGTCGCCGAGTGGGATGTCCGCGAACAGCCGCTCAAAATCGTCGAGCGTCGAGATCGACACGCCTTCCTTGCCGACCTCGCCCCGCGCCCGCGGATGGTCCGCGTCGTATCCCATCAACGCCGGCATGTCGAAGGCCGTCGACAGTCCGGTCTGGCCTTGCGCCAGCAGGTACTTGAACCGGGCGTTGGTGTCTTCGGGCCGGCCGAAGCCGGCGAACATCCGCATCGTCCAGAGCCGTCCCCGGTACATCGTCGGATAGACGCCGCGGGTGAACGGATACTCCCCCGGACGGCCGAGCTGCTCATCGTGCGACCAATCGCGCAGGCTCGCCGGCGTGTAGAGCGGCTCGATGGGGATACCCGACAGCGTCTCGAAGCGCGCCGGTCGCTCGGGCCAGCGCTCACGATCCGTCATGACCACCTCCTCGCAGCACGTCGCGCGCGATCACGAGCTTCTGGATCTGGGAGGTTCCTTCGTAGAGCTGCGTGATCTTCGCGTCGCGGAAGGCGCGCTCTACCCCGTACTCCTTGATGAAGCCGTAGCCGCCGTGGACCTGGATCGCGTCCGTGGTCACCTTCATCGCCGTCTCGGCGGCGAAGAGCTTGGCCATCGCGGCGGCCGTCCCGTAGGGCCGGCCGGCCTCCTTGAGCGCGGCGGCGCGCCAGGTCAGGAGACGGGCGCCGTCGATTGACACCGCCATGTCGGCCAGCATCCACTGGATCATCTGGTGCTCGCCGATCGGCACCCCGAACGCCTTCCGCTCGCGGGCGTACGCCACAGAGCGCTCGTACGCGCCGGCCGCGATCCCGAGCGCCTGGGCCGCGATCCCGACCCGCCCTCCGTCGATCGCCGACAGGGCGATCCTGAATCCCTGCCCTTCCTCCCCGATGCGGTTCGCCGCCGGGACGCGGCAGTCGTCGAAGACCAGCTCGGCAGTATCCGAGGCCCGGATGCCGAGTTTGTCCTCGGTCCTGGCCACCGTGAACCCGGGCGTTCCCTTCTCGACGACGAAGGCGGAGATGCCGCGGTGCCCCTTGGCGCGGTCCGTCTGGCAAAAGACGAGCGCGAACGCCGCCTCGCGGCCGGTGGTGATGAAGCGCTTGCGGCCTTCGACCACGTAATGGTCCCCGTCGCGCACCGCGAGCGTCGCCT